>JAGBXV010000065.1 GCA_017629115.1 Clostridia bacterium
ACCCCACGGATTTGATATAAAAATCAAAAAGAAAATACCTATTGCTGGTGGTATGGCAGGGGGGAGCACTGATGCTGCAGCAGTTATGCGTGGTATAAATGAGATTTGTAATCTCGGTGCAACCACCGAAAGACTTATGCAACTTGGAGTAAAACTTGGGGCAGACATTCCTTTTTGTATTCAGCAAAAACCGGCACTTGCAGAAGGGATAGGCGAAATCCTCACTCCTGTGAAAGGATTGTGGAATGAACTGCATATACTTTTAGTGAATCCCAACATTTGTGTAAGTACTAAAGAAATTTACCAAAGAATTGATAGTGGTAATAGATTTAATTCCGTTGACAATAAGACACTTATTTTGGCTTTGGCGAATAGGGATATTACAAAAATTTCTGCCAATATGAAAAATGTCATGGAAGAAGTAACAAATGAAATTTGTCCTCAGGTAGGAGAAATTATTGACACATTAAAGTCCAATGGCGCTGTTACTGCGCTAATGAGTGGCAGCGGGGCAACCTGCTACGGAGTTTTTACGGACAAAAGTGATGCCAAAAAAGCACAAGATCAATTTAAAAATTATTTTACGGCATTAACGCATCCGTTAGAATAATAAAGGGGAGTTTATTATGAGAAAAATAAAAATCATTACATCATTAATTTTAATTTTTGCTATGGCGTTAACATTAGGCGCTTGCGGAGGAGGAAAAAAAGAAATGGCAAAATATGTACAGATAACAATGGAAGATGACAGAAAAATCGTAATTGAGTTATTACCCGAATACGCTCCTATGTCTGTTGAGTTTTTCCTGGAGTTAGTAGAGGATAAATACTACGACGGTCTTGTGTTCCACAGAGCGGTTGAAGGCTTTATGATTCAGGGCGGTTCACCTTATGGTGACGGCATCGGCGGATGTGGAAGAACAGTTAAAGGTGAATTTGCAAGTAATGGCATAGAAAACAACCTTTCTCATACAAGAGGTGTTGTTTCTTTTGCGAGAACAAATGTAAAGGATTCAGCAAGCGGTCAGTTCTTTATTATGCATGATGACGGCGATTTCTTAGATGGCGAATATGCAGCTTTTGGTAAAGTAGTGGAGGGTATGGATGTTGTAGACGAAATTGCAACTCGTCCCACATCAGGTGAAATGCTTATCAAAAAACCTATTATGAAATCCGTCAGAGTGCTCAAAAATTACAAAGCGCAGTAAATTTTTTTGTTTAAAAAGGAATATTTTTCACAAAAATGAAAAAAATACTTGAACATTAGTATAATTTAGTGTATTATTATAATGTTAAACAAATAACAATATTTTTAGGAGGAATTCCAATATGTCAGTAAAAGTTGCAATTAACGGTTTTGGCCGTATCGGTCGTCTTGCTTTCAGACAGATGTTCGGCGCTGAAGGTTACGAAGTAGTAGCTATCAACGATTTAACAGATCCTAAGATGCTCGCTCACCTTCTTAAGTATGACTCATCACAGGGCAGATACGACGGTCACACAGTTGAAGCTGGCGAAAACTACATTGTAGTTGACGGCAGAAAAATCACAATTTATTCAGAACCTAAGGCTGCTGACCTTCCCTGGGGCGAAATCGGTGTAGATGTAGTTTTAGAGTGCACAGGTTTCTACTGCTCAAAGGAAAAGTCACAGGCTCACATCGATGCTGGTGCTAAGAAAGTTGTTATTTCAGCTCCTGCTGGTAACGACTTAAAGACAATCGTTTACTCAGTAAACGAAAACACACTTACAGCTGATGACACAATCATCTCTGCTGCATCATGTACAACAAACTGCTTAGCTCCTATGGCTAAGGCTTTAAACGAGTACGCTCCCATTCAGTCTGGTATCATGTCTACAATCCATGCTTACACAGGCGATCAGATGATCTTAGACGGTCCCCACAGAAAGGGTGACTTGCGTCGTGCAAGAGCTGGTGCTATCAACATCGTTCCTAACTCAACAGGTGCTGCTAAAGCTATCGGCTTAGTTATTCCTGAGTTAAACGGTAAGCTCATCGGTTCAGCTCAGCGTGTTCCTGTAGCTACAGGTTCAACAACAATCTTAACAGCTGTAGTAAAGGGCACAGATGTAACAAAAGAAGGTATTAACGCTGCAATGAAAGCTGCTGCATCTGAATCTTTCGGTTACAACGAAGACGAAATCGTTTCTTCTGATGTTATCGGTATCAGATACGGTTCATTATTTGATGCTACACAGACAATGGTATCAAAGATTTCTGATGACCTTTATGAAGTACAGGTTGTTTCATGGTATGACAACGAAAACTCATACACAAGCCAGATGGTTAGAACAATCAAATACTTTGCTGAATTAAACTAATTTAGTAACTCGCGCCCCGAGGATTTCCTCGGGGCGTTTTTTTATGCATTTTTTTCGAAAAATAACTTGCTTATTTTGCATTATTATAATATACTATATGTTAAGAATGCATAATTATAAATTTTTATGGAGTGAGCGGTATGAACATACTACTTATTGCAAATGAACATAAAGATAAGGACTACACGCTGGCTAATGAGATTATACAACTTGTTGCAGGCAGGGCGTGTATCTTTGCCGAGGAAAAAATTAAAACAGAAAAACTAAAAAATGTTACATATATTCCCGAGAGTGATTACGGCAAAATGGACATTTTCTTGGTACTCGGCGGCGACGGAACGCTTTTGTCTATAGCAAAAGTAGCGTCAGAACTGAAGATTCCCGTAATAGGTGTAAATCTCGGCAGACTTGGTTTTTTGTCAGAAATAGAGAAGGACAGTCTAAAAGAAGATATTGATTTGCTTTTAAATAAGGAGTTCAAAATTCAGGAAAGAATGATGGTGTCGGCAAAACTCTCGGACGGCAAAGAAGTAAGTGCGCTAAATGATATAGTAATAACCCGCGAAAACTCATTCCTTAAGATTTTGGAGTTCGATGTATATCTGGATGATGAATTTGTTGACCATTTCAAAGCAGATGGTGTTATAGTTTCCACCCCTACAGGCTCTACAGCTTATTCACTGTCGGCAGGAGGTCCTATTGTTGACCCTTCTATGGATATTATGATAATAACTCCCATATGCCCCCATAAAATGTATTCAAGAACAATAATTGTATCAAACAGTAAAAAAATTACTGTAAAAAATTGTTCGTCTGATGGCACTACAGCAATTGTGGCGGCAGACAGTCAAATAAGCGGCGAAATATTAAAAGACGAATCAGTGGTAATTGAGGCTTCTCAGGACAGGTTTAAACTTATAAGACTTCACGGATTTAAGTTTTTCAGCGCACTTCACGAGAAGTTGATTAAAAAGGAGAACTAAAATGAAATTATCTAGACATTCAAAAATTCTTGATTTGATTTCAAAATTCAATATAGACACGCAGGAAGAATTAGCAAAGCGCTTGTCTGAGGACGGATACAATGTAACACAGGCTACGGTATCACGAGATATAAAAAATTTAAAGCTAATAAAGGTTTTAGATGACAGCGGTGTGTATAAATACGCACAGAGCGGCGCAAAAGATGCAAATGCAAATGATAAAAATCTCAATTCTATACTTGTGAATTCTGTGGTTGGTGTAGATTATGCGTTGAATACAGTTGTTATTAAAACTCATGCTGGAATGGCTCAAGCGGTAGGGTATGTCATCGACAATGTGGGTTTTGAGGAGATTTTGGGTTGTGTTGCAGGTGATGATACTATTCTTTGTGTAACCAAAACAGAAAAATCTGCAGGACATTTGGCGGATAAAATCAATTTAATGGTTAAAAGCTGATTTACGAAAGGGTTGTTAGGTTATGCTTTTTAATTTAAGCATAGAAAATGTTGCGCTAATTAAAAAGGCTGATATAAATTTTTCCGAAGGCTTTAGTGTATTAACTGGTGAGACTGGAGCAGGTAAGTCAATACTTATCGGTTCTGTTAATATGCTTTTAGGCGAGCGTTGCGGTAAGGATATAATCAGACATAATGAGCCTTATGCTTATGTGGAAGGCTTGTTTTATGTTGACGAAAATATAAAGAGTGAGCTGTCAGAATTAGATATTGAACCCGATGAGGACAACAGCTTAATTGTATCCAGAAAACTTATGGCTGACGGCAAAAACATATGTAAGGTTGGCGGAAAGACAGTGACCGTAGCTGTTCTCAGGGATATTGGAAGAAATCTCATCAATGTTCACGGACAGCACGACAATCAGGCGCTTTTGGACGCGAAGTGCCATATATCATTTTTGGACGCCTTTTGCGATAAGGGGAATTCTGCATTGTATGACAAATACAGTGAGATTTATGAAGAAC
This sequence comes from Clostridia bacterium, assembly GCA_017629115.1. GTDB lineage: Bacteria > Bacillota > Clostridia > UBA1381 > UBA9506 > Congzhengia. The sequence goes on from JAGBXV010000065.1 coordinate 4,308, forward strand.
TTGTCAACTGTGAGCGTGAACTCAATAAGTTTGATATAGACGAAAACGAAAAGCTTAGAAAAATTGATATATTGGAATTTGAAATCGAAGAAATAACAAATGCGAATATTATTGTAGGCGAAGAAGAAGAACTAAAATCAAAGCGTAATTTTGTAAAGAATAAAGAGCACTTTACAAAGAATTGTGCAGGGGCTTTGTCAATCCTTTACGAAAATGATGAAGAAACCGCATACAATTTAGTTTCGCAGGCATCAAGACTCATTGACAAAATTTCCGATGAAAGCCTTGGTGAATTATCTGAAAAGCTTAATGAAATTTTATACAGCATTGAAGATGTTGTAGGCGATATAAGACACCAACTTGATAAAATAAATTTTGACGATATGTCATTGGACGAGATAGAGGAAAGACTGGATATTATCTATAAATTAAAGCGAAAGTATGGCGACAGTGAAGAAGCTATCCTCACATATTGTGAAAAGGCTCAGGAGGAGCTTGACAATATAACTTTTTCTGACAGCAAAAAGGCAGAACTTGAAAAGAAAATCAAGTCACTTCGTGATACTGCGAAGGATTATGCCCTTAAATTAAGTGAAGCAAGAAAGAAAAATGCAAAAATTATCGAAAATGAAATTAACAGCCAGTTGTCAGAATTAAATATGGCAGGTGCGCGTTTTAGCGTTTTATTTGAAGAAACTGAGCTTGGCAAAAAGGGAATAGATAAGGTTGAATTTTTGATTTCTACAAACCAAGGCGAACCTGAAAAACCTCTTATAAAGATAATTTCAGGGGGAGAGCTTTCAAGAATTATGCTTGCTATGAAGAATGTACTTACGGCAGGCGATAGTGCAGGTACGCTTATTTTTGACGAAATAGACACAGGTATAAGTGGCGTTACGGCCGGCAAAGTCGGCGTTAAGCTTTCTGAAATTGCTGGCAAAAAGCAGGTCATTTGTGTTACTCATTTGCCCCAGATTGCGGCACTCTCAGACGATCATTTTAAAATTTCAAAGGTAACAGATGGTGATAAAACAAACACACACATTAAATCATTATCAGATGAGGAAAAAGTAGAGCAAATTGCCTATATGATAAGCGGCGATGATGCTTCCCCTACATCTATTGCTCAGGCAAAAGAAATGATAAGCAAAAAGAGATAGTTTTCGAAAAAAACGAAAACTATCTCTTTTTATTTTTTAGTGTTCTCTGTCTGAGACAGTCTGCACTTTTAAAAGGTCAGTTGAATTATCTGAGCCTGCAGTGATAACCACACAGTCATTTGCCTTTACATAACCGTAGCGCTTAGCGCAAGCAATAGAATGGTCGAACAAATCCTCTGCATTGATCTGGTAAAGAGATTTAACAGGGTGCACACCCCACGAAAGGGATAACTGATGATATGTTTTTTCGTTTGGTGTTGTAGCAATAATAGCTTCTTTCGGTCTGAATTTTGAAACCTTTCTTGCGGTGTAGCCTGATTTTGTAATTGCAATAATTGCTTTCGCCTTAATATCGCGGGCTGTGGTACAGGCAGCATCGCAAATGGCATTTGTCACATCTGCTGCGTTATTAATATACTGAAAGTTTTCGTACGAATCAAGGTCAAAAGCGTCCTTTTCAGCCTGACGAGCAATTTTTGACATGGTTTTTACAACCAATTCCGGGTGGTCGCCTATTGCTGTCTCGCCCGATAACATAATAGCGGATGTTCCGTCAAATACTGCATTTGCAACATCGGTAATTTCAGCTCTTGTAGGTGTATTGCTGTGAATCATAGATTCAAGCATCTGTGTTGCTGTAATTACCATTTTACCTGCGCGATAACATTCTCTTATAAATTTTTTCTGAAGACCGGGTAGGCGTTCAAACTCAATCTCTACACCCATGTCTCCTCGGGCAACCATAATACCATCAGAGTGACTTAAAATTTCGTCAAAATTATTTACACCCTCTATATTTTCAATCTTTGCAATGATTTTTATATCGTATCCGCCGTGATAATCGAGAAAATTTCTCATAGCAATAACATCATCTTTTGAGCGCACAAAAGAGGCTGCAATAAAGTCGGCGTCCTGCTTTACAGCAAAGATTAAGTCCTGCTGGTCTGCCTCGCTAAGATAAGGAATATCCAGATGTACATCAGGAACATTAACACCTTTTCTGTCTGAAATTTCTCCGCCTGCTATTACTTTGCAAATGATGTCGGTGTCTGTAACGCTTTTTACCTCCAGATTGATTCGTCCATCGTCAACAAGAACCGTATCGCCTGCTTTTAATTGTGCTGGGAGTTTTTTGTAAGTGATTGAAACAGCATCCTTTGTTCCCTCAATATCCCTTGTTGTGAGTGTGAAATCGGAACCGTTTTCAAGAAGCTCTTTATCGTTTTTAAATTTTCCTACTCTTATTTCAGGACCCTTTGTGTCAAACATAACAGCCGCCGGCATGTCAAGACTATCGCGCACGCTTCTGAAAAGCTTGACATTTTTCTCGTGTAAGTCGTGAGTTCCGTGAGATAAGTTTATACGGGCCACATCCATACCTGCTTTGAGCATTTTTGTTATCATCTTTTCATTTGTAGATGCAGGCCCTAATGTACATACAATTTTAGTCTTTCGCATAATTCGCCCTCCGTGGGAATAGTTTACTCGTTTTCTATTTTAATTATAAGTGTTTGTGTCGCTTTTTCGCCGGGTTTTAATATTCTTAATTTGCCCTCTTTTCTTACTATATCTCTACCGTCGGGATTTACATTTCCGGGTTCTAAGCCTAAAACATATTCTCCTGATTTCATAAGCTTCCATTCTGTAAAAGCGGGAAGCTCATTTACATCGTAATTAATTGATAGCCCAAAGCCCAAATCAGGATTGAAAATTTTAGCAAAACCTGTGTTCATATCGTAGTAAAAACACTGTTCTGCGTATCCAACCTGAGGCTTTTCCATGTTAAGTGCGCATTCAGCGCCTTTTTCTGCTTCTGCGTCTCTGGGGCGCATTGATTTGCTGTCTAAGGTTATAATTGAATTTTCGGACAGGAGAGGATAGCCCATATTCATATGATATAAAATCATATATGGTGTATCTTCAAAATCAATATTTTCAACTGTGTCTGTAAGAATTATTTCGTTTTTATCCAAAGAACATTCATATTTTCTGGTAAGTAAAAGCTTGTGACCAAAAAGTCGTGCGTCGCGTACAGTAAGTACAATGTTTATTTTATTATCTTCAATCCAGTACGAAACATTTTCAGCAGGAGTGTTTGCAATCGTTCCGTGTAGAGGTAAATCTTCGCCTGCGTCATTACAGGGTGAGCCAACTGCAGTAAGACCACAGGTTGTAAGTAACCCTGCTGACATTGATTTTAAAAACCCAAGACCTCTATCATCATAATATTCAGGAGATACATATCCGCAAGGGCCTACAAATACAAGATTTGTGCCCTTGTAATACATTTTTGAAATATCACCTGCACGGTCTAAGGAAACAGTAAACATAAGACCTTTGCCGTTGTTTACTTCCAAAAGACGCATACCGTCGCCTTTTCCGCCTATTAACCTGTGTTCTTCTACGCTGTAAAGCTGTGAAGAATGCCCTACATATTCATTCATAGTTATTACCTCCAGTTCATGGTAAAAATTATATCACACAAGGAAATATATGTCAATGGAGCATACTGTGAGGAAACTAAAATATATTTGTGAAAAAATGTGTTTTTTCGTTGAAAACACACACTTAATATGATATACTTATTTAAGATAAATTATAAGGTGTGATTTTTATGACCAGACGCAAAACTAAAGCTATAAAAGTAGGAAAAATAGGCATAGGAGGAGAGTACCCTGTTTCTATTCAATCGATGCTGAATACAAAAAACGGCGATGTTAAAGCGGCAATTGAACAGACTGTGGCTTTAAAGGAAGCAGGTTGTGATATTGTGCGCTTGGCGGTAACTGATGAGGGTAGCTTAGAGGTTATAAAAGCTTTAAAGAAGGAAATTGACATCCCTTTAGTTGCAGATATTCAGTTTGACTACAAAATGGCAATTGCATCTATTGAGGCAGGGATAGATAAGGTGCGCTTAAACCCCGGAAACATCGGCAATGAAAGACGGGTTAGGGAAGTAATAGCAGCGGCAAAAGAAAGAAATATCCCTATTCGTGTAGGTGTTAACACTGGCTCGGTTTCTTTGGATATTGCAAAAGAATATGGTCGCTACAGTGCAGAAGGTCTGGTTTTGGAGGCAACGCGACATATTGAAATTTTGGAAAGAAATAATTTTAATGACATAGCAATTTCACTAAAAGCCTCTGATGTAAGCACTATGATAAAAGCGTACAGATTAATGGCAGAAAAATGCGATTATCCATTGCACCTAGGTGTAACAGAAGCTGGTCCTGCATACACGGGCACTATAAAATCCGCTATTGGCATTGGTGCTCTTTTGGCGGACGGAATCGGCGATACAATCAGAGTTTCACTGACGGATAAGCCTGTGGAAGAAATCAGAGCAGCAAAGGAAATCCTAAAGGCTCTTGATTTACGGGAGGGAGGTCCTAAGCTTATATCCTGTCCCACCTGTTCAAGATGCTCTGTTGACCTAATTAGTATCGCAAAAGAAGTTGAAAAACTCCTGAGTACTTTAAATAAAGCTGTAACGGTTGCTGTTATGGGCTGTGTTGTAAACGGTCCGGGTGAAGCAAGCAATGCTGACATTGGTATTACGGGCGCAAACGGAGAGGGACTTATTTTTAAAGATGGCAAGGTTATAAAAAGAGTCAAAGAAGAAAATATAGTTGACGAATTATTTAATGAGATTGATAAATTGTTTTAAGGAGATAAAAAATGTCCAATTTATTGGCTGAATTAGCAGGTGCGGAGTTTGCGGCACAGTATGAGAGTGTTAATGTCACCGGCTGCAGAGTGAAAAAAGAAGATATGTCTATGAGCGTAGATGTTGAGTCTGACGCTTTTCCTTGTATGCTTCCTTTTGCAAAACTGCGTGCGGCAATTCGCGAAAAGTTTGGAGTAAATAAGATAACTTTTAATGTAAAGTATAAAAACTTTACGATAAATAGTGGAAACATAAACGCTTTTTTTGAAAATGTAAGGGAATACACCTGCTTTAAAAAACCTGCGCTTTTAAAAGTGTTAGCAGGAAGCACTGCAGAATTTTCAGAAAATACACTTGTTATTTCAATCCGTTTTGGCGGGGATGAGATTCTTGTAAAGGAAAATGCTGAAAGTATAATAAAAGAATATGTAAAAAGAAGTTTTGCTATAGATATTGATATTAAATTTGATGTTAAAATAAAAGAAGAAGAAAAGCTTTTAGAAGAAATCGAAGAAACCAGAAAGAACATAGTAACAGAAATTCCTGTAAAGATAGAGGAAGAAGAACCTCCTAAGAAAAAGGAAGTTATAGTTAAAGTAGAAAATGAGGAAGAAAAAGACGCAAACCTTATTATAGGCAGGGATTTTTCAGGTGAGATTACCTCTTTAGCTGATATTACAGAATATAGTGGCAAGGTAATTGTCGCAGGTAAAATCATTGGCACTGAAACCAGAGAAACCAGAAGTGGTAATCACATACTGTCTGTTTACATTACTGACGACACTTCATCTATTACTTGTAAGTGCTTTGTTAAGCCTGAAAAAATTAAAGAAGTAGAGGGTGCACTAAAAGGTGCAAAAGCCGTTACAGTAAAAGGTGACACAGTCTATGACCAGTACGAGCACGAGGTTACAGTAAAGATAAATAATATGAAGCTCAAGGAGGTAAAATCCAGAATTGATAACGCAGAAATCAAGCGTGTTGAGCTTCATGCACATACCGTAATGTCAGCAATGGATTCAGTTGCAAAAACTGATGAGCTTATAAAAACTGCAGCAAAATGGGGACACAAAGCAATAGCGATTACAGACCACGGTGTTGTCCAGGCGTATCCCGATGCTTTTGACGCAGGCAAAAAGAATGAAATTAAGGTAATCTACGGTATGGAAGGTTACCTGATGGGTGATGAAACAAAAATTGTCTACAACGAAAAAAGTATGGATTTAGATGGCGATTTTGTTGTTTTTGATATTGAAACCACAGGCTTGAAAGCAAGATTTCACGAACTTATTGAAGTTGCTGGGGTTAAGGTATCTGGTGGCAAAATCGTGGAAAGGTTTTCTGAATTCGTAAAACCCAAAACCCCTATTTCACCGCACATTACTGAACTTACAAGAATAACAAATGAAATGGTAAGTGGTGCAGATAACGCAGAAAATGTACTAAAGCGTTTTGTTGAGTTTGCAAAGGGTTGTGTTCTTGTTGCACATAATGCGAACTTTGATGTTGGCTTTTTGAAAAGATATGCGGAAAAATTCGGTATTGAATTTGATTTTTGTTATGTTGACACATTGGGTTTAAGCCGTAAGCTTGTTACAAATATCAAGCGTCACAGACTCGATAGAGTAGCTAAAGCTTTGGGGATACCTTTCGAGGGGCATCACAGAGCAATCAATGACGCTGAAGTTACGGCAAAAATTTTCCTTGTGTTTGTCGATAGCTTAAAGAGAAAAGGCATTAAAGATGTGTTGGAAATTAATGATGAATTGGCTGATGAAACCATTAAGCAATACACAGACCTTTATCATGTGATTCTTTTAGTTAAGGATATGACAGGACTTCAGAATCTATATAAGCTTGTATCCACATCACACCTTGATAATTTTTACAGAAAACCCAGAATATCAAAAGAAGTATTAAAAGCTCACAGGGAAGGTATAGTTGTCGGTAGTGCCTGTGAAGCTGGTGAACTTTACAATGCGGTTTTATCCGGTAAAACACAGCAGGAGATTGAAAATATAGCGGAATTTTACGATTATCTTGAAATTCAACCTCTTAAAAATAACGAATTTATGATTCGTGATAACACAGTTTCTTCGTTTGACGAATTAAAAGATGTTAATAAAGAAATTGTTATGCTTGGTGACAAAATGGGTAAACCCGTAGTTGCCACATGCGATGTACACTTTGTAAATCCTGAGGATGCTATTTTCCGTGAGGTGCTTATGGTCAGCCAGGAGTACGAAGATGCTGAATTTCAGCCGCCTTTGTTCCTTCGCACAACGGAAGAAATGCTTGCCGAATTTAAATACCTTGGTAGTAAAAAGGCATTTGAGGTAGTAGTTGAAAACACAAATAAAATTGCGGATATGATAGAAGAAATCCGTCCTATTCCTAAGGATACATATCCTCCTGAAATGCCAGGTGCGACAGAAGATATACAGAGGATGTCAGATGAGCGCGCACATGAAATTTACGGTGAAGTGTTGCCTGATATTGTTAAGCAAAGAATGGAAAAAGAACTGGTACCTATTATAAAGTACGGTTTTTCGGTTATGTATATGATAGCCCAAAAGCTGGTTACCAAGTCGTTAAGCGACGGATACCTTGTTGGTTCACGAGGTTCAGTTGGTTCTTCGTTTATTGCTTATCTTATAGGCATTACAGAAATCAATTCCTTGCCACCGCACTATATCTGTCCCAAGTGCAAAAATGTTGAATTTATCACTGACGGCTCTGTGAGCTGTGGTGCGGACCTTGATGATAAGGATTGTCCTGCTTGCGGTCATAAATACAAAAAAGAGGGCTACGATATACCCTTTGAAACATTCCTTGGTTTCGACGGTGATAAAGAGCCTGATATAGACTTAAACTTCTCGGGTGAATACCAGAGTGTGGCACACAAATATACAGAAGAATTATTTGGTGTTGGACATGTTTACCGTGCAGGTACTATTGGTACTTTGGCGGAAAAAACAGCCTTTGGTTACTTGAAAAAATATGCAGAATTTAAAGGAAAATCATTAAATAAAGCGGAAGAAATGCGCCTTGCTCAAGGTATCGTTGGCGTAAAGCGTACTACGGGACAGCACCCGGGTGGTGTTATGATTGTGCCTAAGGCAAATGAAATATATGAATTTTCTCCGATTCAGCACCCTGCAAATGATAACGAAACAGATATTATAACCACTCACTTTGATTATCACTCAATCAGCGGTAAATTGTTAAAGCTCGATATTCTTGGGCACGATGACCCTACGATGATAAGAATGCTGGAGGACTTAACAGGGCTTGATGCAAAAACTATACCGATAGACGATAAGCCTACAATGAGTCTTTTTACCACCACAGAGGCTTTGGGTGTAACTCCTGAAGATTTGGGAACAACTGTGGGTACTTTTGCTGTACCCGAATTTGGTACAAGGTTTGTTCAACAGATGCTCATAGAAACAAAACCCACTACATTTGGTGAATTGATTCGTATTTCTGGACTTTCTCACGGTACCGATGTTTGGACAAATAATGCTCAGGAGTTAGTGCGTGACGGCGTGGCAACATTGCCTGAGGTTATCTGTACCCGTGACGATATTATGCTGTATCTTTTGTTGCATAATTTGCCCCCGCTTGAGTCGTTTAAGATTATGGAAAAGGTAAGAAAAGGTAAAGGTCTTACACCTGAGGACGAAGCACTGATGCGTGAAAACAATGTTCCTGAATGGTACATATCATCCTGTAAAAAAATTAAGTATATGTTCCCTAAGGCACACGCTGCGGCTTATGTTACAATGGGATTCAGAATTGCATATTTTAAGGTTCATTACCCAATTGCATTTTACATTGCTTACTACACAGTTCGTGCTACTGAATTTGATGCAGATCTTATGCTTCGTGGCAGGGAAAGGGTAGGAGCAGCAATGGCAGAACTGAATGCACTTCCTAATCCCACGCAAAAGGAAAAGAACTTAATTACAATATTAGAAGTAGTTAATGAGATGTATGCCCGTGGAATAAAGCTTTTGCCTGTAGATTTATACAAATCCCACGCGACGAAATTTGTGGAAGAAGATGGCGCTATAAGACCTCCATTAAATGCCATAAATGGTGTGTCTGATGCAGTTGGACAAGCTATAGTAGACGCTCGTGAATGTGGCGGACCATTCATATCGTCTGAAGACCTTATGAGAAGGTCAAAAATCGGTAAGTCGATTATTGACAAGTTAAAAGAATATGATGTTTTAACAGAGATTCCTGATACAAACCAAATAACATTCTTTGATTTTTGATTTTATAGAAAGGATATGATTTTGTGCTAAAAAGGCCATTGTTTTCTTTATCTGTGTCTTTTGTGGCAGGAATGTATATTCTTTCGCTTTTTGGCATGGATAGTATTCTGAAGGTAGCGCCAGGAATATTCTTAGTGTTGGCGATTATGCTTGTAAGAAAAATCGGTGTTAAAAGGTCTGCTATGCTTTTGTTTTGTGTTATTATGTTTTCTCTTGGTTGTGTGCGGTATGATGTAGCAGACAATATTAAAGCTAAAGACCTTTACAGTAAATTAGGTAAAGATGTAATAGTTCAAGCAGAAATTGTAGAAGAACCTCTTGTGTCTGAAAGTAGCATTTTATTTATAGCTAATGTGATTTCTGTTACAGATGATGTTGGCTGTGCCGACTCAAAGGAAAAGGTCAGATTTACTTATTATATAAACGAAGAAGATGTTATAACAGAATTTGACATACCTAAATTAGGTGATACGATTGCTGTCCCAGGCGAACTCGGAGTTCCGGATGGTCCTATGAATACCGGTGGATTTGACTATGCCAGGTATTTAAAACGGACAAAATATTCTTTATATGTGATATGGAGTTTGATAAAATAGAAATTACAGGACACATAAACCGTCCTGTGTTGCACACATGGGCAGCTTTCAGAAAGAAGTGTATAAGTTTTTTTGATAAAACCTTTCCTGTTGAAGAAGGTGCTGTTTTAAAAGCTTTTATAACCGGTGACAAGTCCGGTGTTAGCGGTGATATATCGATTACATTTTCAGATAGTGGTTTATCGCACATATTAGCAGTTTCAGGACTTCATGTAACTGCCTTTGTTGAAATCGTTACAAAACTTTTGAAGCGTATGCGAGTATCCAAAAGAAAGCAAATGCATATATCAGTTGTTTGTGCTTTTGTGTTTGTTTTCTTTACTGGTGCATCGGTATCGGCGCTAAGGGCCGGCGTTTTATGCGTATTTATGTATGTTGGCAAACTTTTATACAGGAAGTCCGATCCATTAACAACACTATCTCTTGCAGCTGCACTTTTTACGCTTATTAACCCTCATGTTATATACGATGCATCGTTTATGCTTTCTTTTGCGGCTACTGCGGGAATTATACTGTTTAATAACGGCTTTTCCGCAATTTTTGCAAAAGCTTACAAGAATCTTACTCCGGGAACTAAACCGTACAAATTTGTAAAAGGAATTTTTGAATCAATAACAGTTGGATTATCGGCTCAAATATTTGTTATTCCGATTTTGGTTTACTTGTTTAAAGGCTTTTCAGTAATGTCGGTAATTGCAACGCTTGCGGTAACATTTTTCCTTGAATGGCTACTTATAGGTGGACTTGTTTTTATAGGGTTAAGTTTTATAAGCAGTTTTTTTGCATTTTGGGCAGCAGGATTTATATTTTTCTTTGCAAGAGTTATGCTCATAATAGCAGAAATCTTCGCAAACTTTAGCTTTTCGAAAGTTGTTTTTGGTGTAATAACGCCATTCTTGCTTTTGATGTATGCACTTGTGATTGCAGTGTTTATATCTTTAGTAACGAAACGGAGATTGCCTTATGTGATTTCTTTGGCTTCGTTAACGATTTTATCTGTTATAAGTTTGATAAATTTGTATATGACATATGATACGGCAAGAGTATCCTTTATAAATGTAGGTCAGGGGGACTGCGCCCTTATCAGCGCTCCCGGAAATTGTGATATTTTAGTAGATGTGGGCGGATATGCTCAAAGTGATTCCGGCGGATATATTATTGCACCTTACCTGATTGCAAATGGAATTACTGATGTTGAATATATCATAATATCACATATGGATACTGACCATATAGTTGGGCTTTTCGGTCTTTTGCCAACTGTAGAAGTAAAAAATATAATAATTCCATACGGTCAGCATAATACGGATGCAGGAAAACCGTTAGTTGAATTGGCAAAAAGTGAGGGTATCAATATATTATATTTTACCCATGGCGATATGCTTAAAGTGAATGATGAAATCACTGTTTCTGCTATTCTTCCTGATTCAGGGCAGTATATGTTCGCAAAAGGTGAAAATGATACTGGAATAGCCGTTAGACTTGACTATGGCGAAAGCTCATTCCTTTTTGCAGGTGATATTTCATCCGAAATAGAAAAATATGCAATGGGGAAATATCCTGATCTGTTAGATGCAGATGTGTTAAAGGTTGCACATCATGGTTCTAAATATTCAAGCTGTCAGGAGTTTATAGATGCTGTAGGGCCGGAATATGCATATATTCCCGTAGGCAGAAATAACTACGGTCATCCCACGCCTGAGGTGATTGAAAGACTTAAAAGCTCGGGTGCTCAGGTATATCGTGCAGATTTACATAAGGATTTAACATTTTATTTTGATTCTGATGGAATAAAAGGTGTAATATATAATAAAAGAATAGCAGAGGAGGGAGCAAGATGAATTACGAAGAATTTAAAAAGTATGTAAAAAGTGAAAAAATAGATAAAAACATATTTTTACTTTACGGCGAAGAGGTGTTTTTAAAAAGCCACGGCAAAAAAGAGCTGTTAAGCCGAATCTCTCCTGATGGTATGGAAGAATTTAATGTATTTGCTTACGACGGCCGTAAGTATGATCTGACTTCCGTAAAAGAAGCCATTGAGGCGTTGCCTGTTTTTTCTGATACAAAGTTGCTGCTTTTTAGCAATACGGGAGTTTTTCAGACTACGGGCAAAGATGCGGCAACAAAAGAATACAGAACATTTTGGGAAGATATAATAGATGAGATACCCCAAGAAGTATATATAGTCTTTGATGAAGAAAAAATAGACAAGAGGAGTTCGCTTTACAAAAAACTTCTAAAAAAAGAATCTGTAGTTGAGTTTTCTTACCTTTCGGAAGAAAAAATGATAAGCTGGACAGCTGGTTTATTTAAAACCATGGGTAAAATCATCAGCCCACACGATGCAAAGTATTTAATAGAAATAACTCAGGACGGTATGACATCGGTAAAGCGTGAAGCGGAAAAAATAGCAGCTTATACCCAGGGAAAAACATCCGTAACCCGTCAGGATATTAACGATGTTACGGTGCCTGTGGTTGAAAACAGGGTGTTTGATATGGTAGATGCGTTGCTTTCAAAAAACGCAGCTGGTGCTTTAAAAATGCTAAACGACCTTTTAATATTAAAAGAAGACGAAACAAGAATATTAGGCGCAATATCTTCAAATGCTGATAAACTCTTAACGGTAAAGCTTATGTCCGACGACAGAGCAGACAAAACGGTAATTGCATCGAAAACAAAGATAGCTCCTTTTATCGTGAGTAAATATATAACACTTAGCTCAAAATACAAAGCAGATGACTTAAAAAATCTTTTGAGCAGATGTGTTGAAATGGACAGAATGTTTAAGTTAAGTCGGGGTGATAAAGCTGTGATTTTGCAGACTTTTATCGCGGATTTTTCCCAAAGTTTATAATTTCATAAAAAGTTCACAATTTAGCACTTGACTTTTGAAAAGTTAAGTGCTATCTTAATATTAGCACTCAAGAGTAACGAGTGCTAACAAAGAGGTGAAAGTATGGAATTAAACGAAAGAAAGCGCAAGATTCTAAATACTATTATAAATGAATACATCTCGACTGCAGAACCCATTGGCTCGCGTCATATTGCAAAGCACGCAGACCTAGGTCTTTCAAGTGCTACTATTCGAAATGAGATGGCAGATTTAGAGGAAATGGGTTATTTGGAACAACCTCACACCTCAGCCGGTAGAATACCGTCTGACAAAGGGTACAGGTTCTATGTAAACGAACTTATGGGCGGATACGAGGCAACACAGCAGGATATTGATTTGCTCGCATCTGCCATGACTGTAAAAATAAATCAGTTCGACAAGGTAATAAAGCAGGTTTCGATGTTGCTTTCACGGTTGACAAATTATACTGCCTTTTTGATAACACCCGAAATGAAACACGGAGCAATTAAGACTATAGAGTTAATACCTATTGACAATTCTTCGGTATTGATTGTTCTTGTTACAAATGAGGGAATTATGAGAAATAAGCGCGTTGTATTACCGCAAGGTGTAGATTCCGAATACATTCCCAAAATTTCGGCAATGTTAAAAGAAAAACTTTCCGGTTTTTCTCTTGATGAAATAGGCGTTAAAGAAATAAACGAAATTAAGAATGCTCTTGGAGAAAATGGAGAGTTGCTATTTCCGGTTATAGAGTTCATTTCTGAAATTATAGACGACATTCAAAAAGAAACAGAAGTTTACTTAAGCGGTGTATCGAACATATTTAATTTCCCGGAATATCGGGATATTGACAGAGCAAAAGAATTCATCGAGTTTCTTGATGATAAAAATTCTGTTACAAAAGCTATATCAAATTCTCAAGAAGACGATGATAGAGTTATTAATATCAAAATCGGAAAAGAAAATGATATGGATATAATGCAAAACTCAAGCTTAGTTACTGCCAATTACCATTTGGGAGGACGCTCGGTGGGTAAGATAGGTATTATCGGTCCTACACGAATGAACTATTCAAAGGTAGTTGCGAATATAAATCAAATTTCAAAATATCTCGAAAAGCTTTTGGAAGAGATGTATTTTGACAACAATGGAGAGTGATACTGGTGGCAAAGAAAACTACCGCAGAAAATAAAGAAAATTTAAATGAAGAAGTAATTGAGGAAACTGTTGAAGAAGTAGAAAACACCGAAGAAACAGCCGAAGAAGTGAGTGAAATGATTGAAAAATCACAGTATGATGATTTGTATGATAAGCATTTAAGACTTATGGCTGAATACGACAATTACAAAAAAAGAACTCAAAAGGAAAAAGAAGAAATAGGAAGCTTTGCTACAGCTGACACAGTAGAAAAGCTCTTGCCCGTAATTGACAATCTTGAAAGAGCGTTGGAATCTGTTGGTGAAGCGGAGAAAAACACATTCATCGAAGGAGTCGAAATGGTTTACAGACAAATGATGGAAATTCTTGATAAAATGGGAGTTTCCGAAATCGAAGCTGTAGGCAAAGAATTTGACCCCGAACTTCACAACGCTGTAATGCATATTGATGATGAATCATTTGATGCAAATACAGTTGCAGAGCAATTTATGAAAGGCTACAAGTACAAAGATAAAGTTATAAGATATTCTATGGTAAAAGTAGCAAACTAAATATAGTTAATAAATATTTGTTTAAATATTAGGAGGAAAAAATTATGGCAAAAATTATTGGTATCGACTTAGGTACAACAAACTCATGTGTAGCAGTTATGGAAGGCGGCGAAGCCGTTGTTATCCCTAATGCTGAAGGCGGCAGAACAACACCTTCAGTAGTTGGTTTTTCTAAAAATGGTGAAAGACTCGTTGGCCAGGTTGCAAAGCGTCAGGCGGTAACAAACCCTGAAAACACAATCATTTCTATTAAGAGAGAAATGGGTAACTCAACAAAAGTTCAGATTGAAGATAAAAGCTATTCTCCTCAGGAAATTTCAGCAATGATTTTGCAGAAATTAAAAGCAGATGCTGAAAGCTATTTGGGAGAACCTGTAACACACGCTGTTATCACAGTTCCTGCATACTTTAATGACGCTCAGCGTCAGGCAACAAAAGACGCAGGTAAAATCGCAGGTTTAGAGGTACAGAGAATTATCAACGAACCCACAGCTGCAGCCTTAGCTTACGGTCTCGATAAGGATAATGACCAGAAGGTTATGGTATACGACCTTGGCGGTGGTACATTTGATGTATCTATATTAGAGCTTGGCGACGGTATTTTCGAAGTTTTAGCTACAGCCGGTAACAACAGACTTGGTGGTGACGATTTCGACCAGAGAATTATAGATTTTCTTGCTGCTGAATTCCAGAAGGAAAACGGCATTGACTTGAAGGCGGATAAAATGGCTCTTCAGAGATTAAAGGAAGCTGCTGAAAAAGCTAAGATTGAATTATCAGGCGTAACATCTACAAACATCAATCTTCCCTTTATTACAGCAGATGCAACAGGTCCTAAGCACTTGGATATGAACCTTACAAGAGCAAAGTTTGATGAACTTACTGCTGACTTAGTTGCAGCTACAATTGAACCCACAAGAAAAGCTATGGCAGACGCAGGTCTTTCAGCTTCTGATATTGATAAAGTTCTTTTAGTTGGTGGTTCTTCAAGAATCCCTGCTGTACAGGAAGCTGTTAAGAACATTACAGGTAAAGAACCTCACAAGGGCATTAACCCTGATGAATGTGTAGCATCAGGTGCAGCAATCCAGGGTGGTGTATTATCAGGTGATGTAAGCGGTATCGTTCTACTTGATGTAACTCCTTTATCACTTGGTCTTGAAACATTAGGTGGAGTATTTACAAAGCTTATCGATAGAAACACAACAATCCCTGCTAAGAAATCTCAGATTTTCTCAACAGCAGCGGACGGTCAGACGAGTGTTGAGGTTCATGTTCTGCAGGGTGAAAGAGAATTTGCAGCAGACAACAAAACTCTTGGTCGTTTCCACTTGGATGGCATTCCGTCAGCTCCCAGAGGTGTTCCTCAGATTGAAGTAACATTCGATATTGATGCAAATGGTATTGTTCATGTATCAGCTAAGGATATGGGTACAGGTCACGAGCAGAATATCACAATTACAGCTAATACAAACCTTTCTGATGAAGAAATTGATAAGGCTGTAAAAGAAGCTGAACGCTTTGCTCAGGACGACAAGAGAAGAAAAGAAGCGGTTGACGCAAGAAACAACGCTGATTCATTAGTATATCAGAGTGAAAAGTCTATTGCAGAGCTTGGTGATAAATTAGACGCAGCAGACAAAACTGCTTTAGAAGGCTTAATAAATGACTTAAAAGAAAAGCTTAAGGGTGAAGATATAGAAGCTATCAAGGCAGCGTCTGAAGAGCTTTCAAAGAAGTTCTACGAAGTAAGCTCAAAGATTTATCAGCAGGCACAGGCAACACAGGGTGCTGACCATGCAGCACAAGCCGGTGCACAGAACGCAGGCCCTGCTGACAATGTAGTGGATTCTGATTTTGAAGAAGTAGAATAATAAATTAGTTGCCGTATAAACCCATAGCTTTTTTGCTATGGGTTTGCGGTGGTTTTATAAAGGGTGACATATATGGCAGACAAGCGAGATTTTTATGAGGTCTTAGGCGTACAAAGAGGCGCTACAGATGATGAAATAAAAAAAGCATACAGAAAGCTCGCAAAAAAATACCATCCGGACTTAAATCCGGACGACAATAGTGCCGAAGCAAAATTCAAAGAAGTAAGCGAGGCATACGAAATTTTATCTGATAAGGAAAAGCGCTCAAGATATGACCAGTTTGGTCATGCAGGTGTTGACCCCAATTTTGGTGCCGGCGGCGGAGCCGGTGG
>JAGBXV010000066.1 GCA_017629115.1 Clostridia bacterium
AAGCATAAGGATAAGTGTGATTATTACTGCCATACCTGTTGAATAGTGTCTGTGTGTGATGAATGAAAATTTAGCCATAAAGAAGTTCCATTTGGGCAGGTAAGCAATTAATGCACAAGCTAAAAACGCGCCAAAGGGAATGGCTGAAAAGTTTTTCATTTTGGGGAATTTAACAAGTCCAAGTACAAACATTGCAACAGCAACGACTGCAAAGATAATACCCAATACGCTTAACACACTCAAAAGCTGTGTGCCCCAGCCGCTTGCAAAAAAGTTGTACACATAGAGAAGTGCCAAAGAGCCTGCCAAAAGCACACCGAAGTTTAACACTAATCTGTTGCTGACTTTTTCTTTTTGTTCTTTTGTGATGTAGTTTTTTTCCATTTGATGTAAAACCTCTCTTTGATTATTTATTCTAATTCATTGAATTCATACATAACGGCAGTTAATACCGTGTGGCCTGCGGTTTCTGTACGCAGGATTCTTTTGCCTAAAGTTACCGTGGTTATGTTGGCTTCTTTAAACATTTTAACCTCGGAATCATCAAGTCCTCCTTCGGGACCGATAAAGATACCTACTGATTCAGGTGATTTGCCCAAAAGCGCTGAGCGGAAAGTAGTTTCTCTTTCGCACTCGTAAGCGGCGAGGGTAAGGTCTAATGATGCAGACATCTCAATGGCTTGTGCCACAGTCATTACATCTGTAACCTCGGGGATTGTGCCGCGGCCACACTGCTTTACGGATTCGGCTGCTATTTTTCTCCAACGCTCAAGCTTTTTGGTTTCGGATTTTTTGTCGTCAATTTTAACTACTGAGCGTTTGGTAGAAACCGGCACAATGCGGGAAATACCAAGCTCTGTACATTTTTCGATTATGTAGTCCATCTTGCCCTGCTTGGGAATGCCCTGAAAGAGCGTTACTGAAATTTTTGGTTCAGCCGTGCATGGGAGTGTTTCTTTGATTGCAAGGGACACGCTATCTTTGCTTAAGGCAGTAACGGTGGCATAAAAGTCAGTACCACAGCCGTCACAAAGTGTGAGCGTTTCACCTACTTCTGTGCGCAAAACCTTGGCAATGTGTGTAGCATCGGTGCCTGTGATTGTTACGCTATTGCCTTTTATATCTTCTTTTTTAATAAAAAACTTAGGCATAATTTTACCTTTCTGAGTTTTTTGTACTCGTACATTATATCAAATAAAGAATTACATTTCAAGTTTTCTTACAATTTAATTGCAAAAATTAAAAATTTATTGACAAATATTGTATTTAACTATAAAATAATTAGTATAAATTTGAGATATTTTGAGGTATTGTAGCCTTTTTAAGACATAGGAGGAATAGATATGGCAGAAATACAGGAAATCTTTGGCACACTTGTGTTTGATGACCGTGTAATGCGCGAAAGATTACCTAAGGAAACCTATGAAATACTGAAAAAGACAATTTCAGTAGGTAAGCCTATTGACAAATCAATAGCAGATGTGGTTGCTTCTGCAATGAAAGACTGGGCGGTAGATTTGGGTGCAACCCACTACACTCATTGGTTCCAGCCGTTAACAGGTATTACCGCCGAAAAGCACGACAGCTTTATTTCCCCTGTGGCTGACGGAAGTGTTATTTTAGATTTTTCGGGCAAGGAGCTTGTTCAGGGCGAATCTGACGCTTCTTCGTTCCCATCAGGCGGACTTCGCAACACATTTGAAGCCCGCGGATATACTGCGTGGGACCCCACATCATATGCATTTATTAAAGAGGGTGTATTGTGCATTCCTACTGCCTTTTATTCATACGGCGGTGAAGCACTTGACAAAAAGACTCCTCTTTTGCGTTCTATGGAAGCGTTGAATGTTCAGGTGCTAAGAGTGTTAAAGCTCTTTGGAAAAGATGTTAAGCGTGCAACATCAACAGTTGGTGCTGAACAGGAATATTTCTTAGTTGAGCGCGATATGTTTGATGCAAGAAAAGATTTAATTTTTACAGGCAGAACCTTAATTGGTGCTAAGCCTCCTAAAGGCCAGGAAATGGATGACCATTATTTTGGTAGCCTAAAGCCCAGAGTAAGTGCCTTTATGAAAGACCTTGACGAAGAACTCTGGAAGCTTGGTGTAACTGCTAAAACAGAGCACAACGAAGGAGCGCCTGCACAGCATGAGTTAGCTCCTATTTATGAAACAACAAATATAGCAGCAGACCACAACCAGTTAACTATGGAAGTTATGCAAAAGGTTGCTCACAAGCACGACCTTGTGTGTTTACTTCACGAAAAGCCTTTTAAAGGCGTAAATGGTAGTGGTAAGCACAACAACTGGTCTATTGCAACAGATACAGGCAAGAACCTCTTTAATCCCGGTTCGTCGCCTATGGATAACGCTCAGTTTTTAACATTCTTAGCGGCAGTTATAAAGGCGGTTGACGAGTATCAGGAATTGTTGAGAATTTGTGTGGCAACTGCGGGCAACGACCACAGACTTGGTGCTGCTGAAGCACCTCCGGCAATTGTTTCTATGTTCTTAGGAGAAGATTTAGAGGCAGTTTTGGATGCTATTATTACAGATGATGAAAACTACATACACAAAGGCAAAGAGGAGTTTAATGTTGGTGTTTCTGTTCTTCCCAGAATTTCAAAGGATGCAACAGACAGAAACAGAACATCACCCTTTGCATTTACCGGCAACAAGTTTGAGTTCAGAATGGTCGGCTCAAATGACTCCATATCAGATGCGAATGTGGTTTTAAATACAATTGTGGCAGAAAGTCTTTGTCAGTTTGCTGACAGATTGGAAAATGCCCAAAACTTTGAAGAAGAGCTCCACGAGCTGATAAAGGAAACAATCACAAAGCACAAGCGTATAATATTCAGTGGAAACAGTTACAGCGATGAATGGGAAAAAGAAGCGGAAGCGAGAGGTCTTTGTAATTTTAAGACAACAGCCGACGCTCTGCCTCACTTTGTGTCAGAAAAGAACATTGCTCTTTTTGCAAAGCACGGAATATTTACAGAAGTTGAAATGCGTTCGCGCCATGAAATACTGTTGGAAATCTACAACAAAACAGTACGAATTGAAGCGAGAACTATCATTGATATGGTTAAGCAGGACATTGTTCCGGCTGGACTTTTCTATGTGAAAGATTTGGCTTCCATTGCTGCGAACAAAAAAGCAATCGGTATGGATGCGCCCTTAGAAACCAAGTTGATAGGTAAAATTTCTGACCTTTGTGAAAAGCTTTATACGGTAGTTGAGGGATTAGAAGCTCACAGAGCTGAGCTTAAGACTATAAAGGATTCAGAAAAAGCATCTTTCTACAACAAGGATGTTATCTTAAAGGATATGGCAGTCATCCGTGAGTATGCTGATGAGCTTGAAAAATTAGTGGCAAAAGACTACTGGCCTTATCCTACATACGCAGATCTTTTATTCGGTGTTAAATAATGGTTTCGGGTGTCGCTTGCGACACCCGAATTTTATGGAGGAATTATGTTAAGGCGTTTGTTTGGAGGAAAAAGATACTGGAATACTGTACTTCATCTTGCTGTGCCTATTGCTATACAGAATTTGCTCACAAGCTCATTTGTTCTTGTAGATACTCTTATGGTGAGTCAGCTTGGCGATGTGTCGTTGGCTGCTGTGGGTATGGCAGGGCAGTGGAGCTGGCTGTTAAACCTTACACTTTTTGGGTTTTCGTCAGCTGCTTCGGTGTTTTTTTCACAGTATTATGGTGATAAAAATATAGACGGAATAAAGAAAACCTACGGTATTGTACTTGCTTTTTTGAGCATTGCTGTAGCTTTGTTTACTATGTTCGGATTCTTGATACCAAAGTCAATAATCAGCATTTTTAATCGTGATGTAAGTGTGTTAGATATAGGTTCAAGATATTTGCGGATTGCTGTTTTTTCTTATCCCGCTATTGCACTAAATCAGATAATTGGTGTGCTTTTGCGTTCTACGGGACGAGCAAAGCTTCCTATGTATGTTTCTTTAGTGACAACTATCTTGAATGCTTTTTTGGATTACGGACTTATTTTCGGTAAGTTCGGTCTTCCTGCTCTTGGTATTGAGGGTGCGGCTATTGCTACTGTGATTTCAGCTTGGGTTGGTCCTTTGTTGATTTTGGGCGTGGTGATTTACGAAAAAAATGAAGTTGTTTGCGCGCCTGTTGGAGAGCTTCTAAATTTTTCAAGGCACGATTTAAAGTTGTTTTTTACTCGTGCTTTTCCTGTAATTATGAACGAAGTGCTTTGGGGGTTTGGGACATTTACCCTTAATGTAATTTACTCAAATATGGGTTATGAATACTATGCGGCTATGACGATTCTAAAAACCTTTGATAACATTGTTTTTGCTTTCTTTGTAGGTCTTAATAATTCCTGTTGTATAATGGTAGGGCAGGAAATTGGTGGCGGAAAAATAAAAATGGGCATAAAAGATGCAAGAAGGTTTGTTCTTTTGGTCCCGCTTTTGGCTTGCGTTGCGTCTGTTTTGATTGTGGTTTTCAGAGGCGGACTTATTGGCATATTCAACACAGCAGGTACAATAACCCAGTTGACATTGGATACTGCGTACGCAATTATGGCGGTATATGCGATGGCGTTTCCTTTAAGAAACTTTTTGTATGTAGTTATTACAGGGGTTTTCCGTTCGGGTGGAGATACCAAAACAGGTCTTAAGTACGATCTTTTCTGTCTTTGGATGTTTGGTGTAGGTGTGGCGCTTATTTCAGCCTATGTTTTAAGGCTTCCATTTGTGTGGGTGTACGCTTTAAGTCTTATTTTTGAGGATTGGCCAAAGACGGTCCTTTGTATTCGTCATTTCTTCTCCAAGAAGTGGATTATGCCTGTTACAGAAACGGGAAAAGAAGCACTTTTAGAGTACAAAAAAGAACAGAATAAAATTGCTTAATTTATTGACACAAAGTATCAAATATGCTAAAATAGATATGATAATCTTTAGGTAGCTGGGGCTATCGACAAGGTTTTGATTAATGCGATTTTGCATCGTACTGTGCTGATTGGGGCCTTGTTATCAACAAGGCCTTTTTATTTGCGTAACGAAGCTGAAAGGAGCGATTGGGTGAACTACTTATTAAAGGGAGCAGAGCTCTGGAACAAAAGCGAAAAAAACCCTGTAGTGTGCGATGGAAATTCCATTGGCGTTGATATTTTACAAATGGAAGGGTATGTGGTATTTCCTGCTTTTTGTGATGTCCATGTACATTTTCGTGAGCCGGGTTTTGAGTATAAGGAAACTATTGAATCAGGCTCATGTGCTGCGGCTCGTGGCGGATATACCGATGTTTGTACCATGCCTAACCTTAAGCCCTGTCCTGATAGTATGAACTCGCTTAAAATTCAGCTAAAAAAAATTGAAGATACAGCAATGATAAATGTGCACCCATACGGCACAATAACAAAGGGTCAGGAAGGCGAAGAGCTTTCTGATATGGAAGAAATTGCACCTTTCGTTTGCGCCTTTTCCGACGACGGCAGAGGAGTTCAGCGTGATGCCCTTATGGAAGAAGCAATGAAAAAGGCAAAGTCTTTGGGTAAAATGATTGTTGCTCATTGTGAGGTAAATGAATTGCTTCGTGGCGGGTATATTCACGATGGTGAGTATGCTAGGCTCCACGGTCACAGAGGAATTTGTTCGGAAAGTGAATGGCAGCAGATAGCACGCGACATTGAGCTTGTAAAAAAGACAGGTGTTGCTTATCATGTTTGTCACATTTCAACGGCTGAAAGTGTTGAAATTATAAGAAAAGCTAAAGCTGAGGGTGTGGACATTACCTGTGAAACAGCTCCTCATTATCTGATACTTAATGATATGGATCTTGAGGAGGATGCTCGTTTTAAAATGAATCCGCCAATCAGGTCGGAGCGTGATAGGCTGGCACTGGTAGAGGGCTTGTGTGATGGTACAATTGATATGATTGCCACAGACCATGCGCCTCACAGCCTTGATGAAAAGAGCAGAGGCTTAGAAAAAAGTCTTATGGGTGTTGTAGGTTTGGAAACTGCTTTTGCAATCATGTATACCTACCTTGTTAAGACTGGTGTAATCTCCTTGGAAAAGCTGGTTGAGGTTATGGCGATTAACCCCAGAAAGCGTTTTGGGTTTAGCATGAATAAAAATGATTTGACAGTTTTTGATTTGAATTGCGAATATGAAATAAATCCTGCTGATTTTAAATCAAACGGGAAAAGCTCGCCCTTTACAGGTACTAAAGTATTTGGAAAGTGTGTGGCGACATTCTCAGGCGGTAAGCTTGTGTGGAGGGAAGATAAATGACAAGTGCGTATTATACGGTAATCTCTAACGAGAAATTGACCGAAAATGTATACAAAATGGTGCTTGGTGGTGACACATCATCAATTACAGCTCCGGGTCAGTTTATAAATATTAAGCTAGAGGGCTTGTTCTTGCGCCGTCCTATATCAATTTATGATTGGGACGATAAAACTTTAACAATTATTTACAAAGTAGTTGGTGAGGGCACAGAACAGATGGCAGGAATTAAAGCAGGTGTTTCTCTTGATTGCTTAGTTGGTCTTGGTAACGGCTTTGACACCTCTGTTTCGGGAGAAAGACCGGTACTTATCGGGGGTGGTGTTGGTATACCGCCTATGTATGGTTTAGCTAAGAAATTGATTGCCGAGGGTAAAAAACCACAGGTGATTTTAGGTTTTAATAAAGAGAGCGAAATTTTTGCTTACAATGAATTCTGCGCAATCTGTGAAGATGTTTATGTAACCACAGTTGACGGTAGCGTGGGAACATGTGGCTTTGTGACAGATGTTTTGAAAAATCTTGATTATACATATTTTTACACCTGCGGTCCTATGCCTATGTTTCGTGCTATTGAGGCAACGGCGTTGGGTTCCGGTCAGTTCAGCTTTGAAGAAAGAATGGGTTGCGGTTTTGGTGCTTGTATGGGTTGCACCTGCAAGACAAAGTACGGAAATAAGCGAATTTGCAAAGACGGACCCGTTTTGGTAAGGGAGGAAATAATATGGTAGATACAAAAGTAAATCTTTCGGGAATTACATTAGATAACCCTATAATCCCTGCCAGTGGAACATTTGGGTTTGGTTATGAATTTGCAGAGCTTTACGATATAAATATGCTGGGTACATTTTCATTTAAGGGAACGACAAAGGATGCCCGTTTTGGAAATCCAACACCCCGAATTGCTGAGTGTCGTGAGGGTATGATAAACTCGGTAGGTCTTCAAAATCCCGGTGTTCACAAGGTTATTGAAGAAGAACTTCCTAAGCTCAAACAGTGCTTTTCAAAACCTGTTATGGCAAATGTCAGCGGTTTTTCTATTGATGAATATGTGTACACCTGCGAGCTTTTGGATAAAGAACCTCAGGTTGGCTGGTTGGAGGTTAATATTTCCTGCCCCAATGTACATAATGGCGGTATGGCGTTTGGCACATCGGCTGATAATGCCGCACAGGTAGTAAAAGCTATAAAGGCAGTAACCAAAAAGCCTTTATATGTAAAGCTTTCGCCCAATGTAACTGATATTGCGTCAATTGCTGTTGCATGTGAAGAAGCAGGTGCTGATGGCATTAGCTTAATTAACACATTACTTGGTATGAAAATAGATTTAAAGACAAAAAGATGCGTTGTAGCTAACAAAATGGGCGGTTTTTCAGGTCGTGCCATTTTCCCTGTGGCTGTTCGTATGGTTTATCAGGTTTACGAGGCAGTAAAAATCCCTGTTATCGGTATGGGTGGTGTTGCAACGGCTGAAGATGTAATTGAAATGATGTTAGCCGGTGCTACCGCAGTAGAAGTAGGGGCAGAAAACTTGGTTAATCCCTATGCCTGCCGTGACATTATTAACGATTTGCCAAGAGTTATGAAAAAATATGGAATTAATAAATTAACAGATATAATAGGAGGCGCTCACTAATGGGAAAAGATGTAATTATTGCCTGCGACTTTGCAGGTAAGGCAGAAGCTTTGGCGTTTTTGGACAAGTTCACAGAAGAAAAGCCTTTTGTAAAAATCGGTATGGAGTTGTTCTACGCTGAAGGTCCTGAAATAGTTCGAGAAATCAAGGGAAGAGGTCACAAGATTTTTCTTGACTTAAAGCTTCACGATATTCCAAATACAGTTAAAAAATCAATGGCGGTTTTATCGCGCCTTGATGTTGATATGTGTAACCTACACGCTGCAGGTACATCCGCTATGATGGAAGCGGCTTTAGAGGGTTTGACAAGAGAGGACGGCACTCGCCCGTTACTTATTGCTGTAACTCAGCTTACATCCACAAGTCAGGAAAGAATGACGGATGAAATCCTGATAGACAAGCCCATTGATGAGGTTGTTATGAGCTATGCGCATACCGCTCGTGATGCGGGACTTGACGGTGTAGTTTGCTCACCCTTAGAGGCAGGCAAGGTGCACGATACCTGCGGTAGCGAATTTTTAACAGTAACACCAGGTGTCAGATTCGCTGATGGCGATATTGGCGACCAGGTTAGAGTTACAACGCCGGAAAAAGCTAAAGAAATTGGTTCTGATTATATCGTAGTGGGTCGTCCCATTACAGCAGCGGCAGACCCCGTAGAAGCCTACAGAAGATGCGTTAAAGAATTTATTGGATAAGAGGTAGAGAAAAATGGAAAAATTAATTGCTAAAGATTTATTAGACATTAAGGCAGTGTTTTTACGCCCTGAAGAGCCTTTCACTTGGGCAAGCGGAATTAAAAGTCCTATTTACTGTGATAACAGATTGACACTCACAGCTCCCGAAGTGAGAAACCATGTAGAAAACGGTCTTGTTGAAAAGATTAAGGAACATTATCCCGAAGTTGAAGTGTTAATGGGTACATCAACAGCAGGTATTGCTCACGCCGCTATTTGCGGTCACATTATGGGCATTCCTATGGGTTATGTTCGCTCAGGCAACAAAGACCACGGCAGACAAAACAAAATTGAAGGTAAGTTAGAAGCAGGTCAGAAGGTTGTAGTTGTTGAGGATTTAATCTCAACAGGCGGCAGCGTTATTGAAGTTGTAGAGTCACTGCGCGAAGCAGGTAGCAATGTTTTAGGTGTTGTAAGTATCTTTACATACGGTATGCAGAAAGGTTTAGATCGACTTGCTGCAGCTGATATTAAGAATGTTAGTCTTTCTAACTTTGACGCTGTAGTTGAAGTTGCGGCTGAAACAGGTTACATCAAGCCTGAAGACAAAGCTCGTCTTATTGCTTTTCGTAATAACCCCAGCGACGAATCCTGGATAAAATAATTATTTACATAAAGGAGAATGTGCATTATGAGAAGTGTAATTGATATTCTCGACCTTTCAAAAGAGGAAATTGCAGACCTTATTGCGGTAGCTGAGGATATAATCAAAAATCCCGATAATTACCGTGAAAAGTGCAAACATAAAAAGCTCGCAACACTTTTCTTTGAACCGTCTACCCGTACACGCTTGAGCTTTGAGGCAGCTATGTATGAGCTTGGTGGAAATGTCTTAGGTTTTTCTGACGGCGACAATTCATCCGCTTCAAAGGGCGAAAGCGTTCACGATACAATAAAGGTTGTAAGTTGCTATGCTGATGTTATTGCTATGCGCCATCCTAAAGAGGGTGCGGCATTAGTTGCAGCAAATGCATCGAGCGTACCTGTGATAAATGCAGGTGACGGTGGGCATAATCACCCTACACAGACATTGGCGGATTTACTTACAATTCACAGAGAAAAAGGAACTTTGGATAATTTGACAATCGGTTTTTGCGGCGACCTTATGTTTGGCAGAACAGTTCACTCGCTTATTCATGCTCTTACAAGATATAAAAACATCAAGGTTGTATTGATTTCCCCTGAGGAATTAAAGCTTCCTGATTATATGCTTGAGGATATGGCAGCTCACGGGCTTGAGTATGTGGAAACAACATCTCTGGAAGAGTACATGGGCGAGCTTGATGTTTTGTACATGACGCGAGTGCAGAAAGAGCGTTTCTTCAATGAGCAGGATTATATCCGTTTAAAGGACAGCTATATTCTTTCACCCGAAAAGCTGATGCCTGCAAAATCTGATATGATTATTCTTCATCCGTTGCCCAGAGTAAATGAAATTACGGTAGCAGTGGATAATGACCCCAGAGCGTGCTACTTTAAGCAGGTTTTAAACGGAAAATATATGCGTATGGCGCTGATTTTAAAGGTTTTAGAGGAGGCGGCAAAATGATTATAGGACAGATTAAGGACGGTATCGTATTAGACCATATTACTGCCGGTAAGTGTATGGAAATTTATGCAGCATTAGAACTTGATAAGCTCAATTGTCAAGTCGCAATCATTAAAAATGCTGACAGCAAAAAGCACGGCAAAAAGGATATTATAAAAATAGATCAGGCAATTGATATTGATTTAGATGTTTTAGGTTATCTTGATGAGCGCATCACCGTAAATATAATAAAAGACGGAAAGCTTTTAAAGCGTGCTCACTTAGAAGCGCCTGAAGAAATTAAAAATGTTATAAAATGTAAAAACCCCAGATGTATCACCACAACGGAGCAGGAACTTCCTCATGTGTTTAAATTGACAGACCGTGAGAAAAAAGTTTACCGTTGCATTTATTGTGAAAGTATGGGAAAATAAGAGCGTAATGTAAAAATATCTCCAGAACGCAAAATGCAGAAATAAAATAATATTGTAGTATTTTAAAATTAACTATTTTGTTTAATGGTTGAAAATCTCATTTTTTGAGATTTTCTTAGAAATGATGCATTTTGCTATGAACAAACCTCACCTCTCGTCGTACACTTGTACGACTTCGGGTGTCCCTTGAGGTTCGGTTTGTCCATTCTGAAGCATTTTTCCTATTCCGCTGTACATTGTCTGCCTACGGGCAATGCACGCGTTACTATTTAATTGTAGGCAGAAAGGTTATGGAAATTAAAATGGAAAACAAAGTATTAGCTAATGTGGGTGGAAACCCCATTTATCAGTCAGAGGTTGATGAGGTTGTAGCGGCATATGCACAGCGTGGTCAGAATTTAGATACACCTGAGTCAAGAGAAATGATTTTAGAGCAGTTAATCGGCAAAAAGCTGATGGTTTTAGATGCAAAGAAAAACTTAATGGAGCACAATGCTGAATTTAAAGCAGAACTCGAAAAAATGAAGAACGAAATGCTTGCTAACTTCAATGTAGCTAAGGTTATGGAGAAGGTTGAAGTAAAAGACGAAGAATTAAAAGAGTATTACGATGAGAACAAAGCTCAGTTCGTAAAAGGCGAATCAGTAGCAGCAAGTCACATTTTAGTTGATTCTGAAGAAAAAGCAAACGAAATTAAAGCAAAAATCGAAGCAGGTGAAGTATCGTTTGAAGATGCAGCTCGTGAAAACAGCTCTTGTCCTTCAGGTCAAAACGGTGGCGCTTTAGGTGAGTTCACAAAGGGTCAGATGGTTCCGGAATTTGATCAGGCTGTATTCTCTATGGAAGTTGGAGAACTCCGTGGTCCTGTAAAAACTCAGTTCGGCTATCATATAATTAAGTTGACAGCGAAGAACGAAGCATCTGAGATGCCTTTTGAAGAAGTA
>JAGBXV010000067.1 GCA_017629115.1 Clostridia bacterium
ACCCCGTCTATTTTCTTTATTTCATCTGCTGTGGCAGCGTCCACATTAACAGTAAATCCGTTTAAAACATCTGTATATGTGTATGTGCGTTCTGTGTTTCTCAAAGAATATGTGCTTGCCCCGCCGCTTATCTGCGCTCTGACTTCTGCCTGAAGCTCAATCAGCGCCTGGCGATACATATCATCATCTGCGCCGTAAAAAGTTACCCTGTCAGGTGAATATACAGCAGGTGCCTCCAGCACCACTATGTAGGTTTTCTTTTCTGCTCCCGTCTGGCGGGCTGAAGTTACTCCTGCACAAGAAAAAATCAAGATTATACTTAGCAACAAGGATAAAAGCTTTTTCATATTCATTCCCCTTTTTTGGAAATTGTTTATAATATTTAATTCTATCACAAGAGATTTATTTTTTCAATAAAAAAACACCTCTTATGAGGTGTTTTAAGTTATTTTATTTCTGGCAGTGATGCCGCCGCAACAGACTGACCTACACGGCGTGCTTTTTCATCGGGGATGTGAAGCTCGGTTTTTTCAGCAATTTCGGGGAATTCTGTTTTTAGCACTTCGTTTGCCTTATCAAGAATAATCGTACCGCCCTCGCCGCTTGTAACGCGTCCCATAATAAGTACATGCTTAATCTCGTAAAACATTGAGTAGTATGCAATGGCGTAGCCAAAGTATACACCGATTGTTTCATATATTTGGCGGGCACGGATGTCTCCCTGTTCCATAAGACCTTGTACAACTTTAAGCTTTTCTGCAGGGGACAGGCTGTCGTCAAGTTCGATACCTGCCGCCGGTGCTAACTTTATAACGGCGTCCTGTGAAAAATACTTAACACCGCAACCGTAGTCACCGCTCCATTCGTCAACCATTGCCTCGCTACAAAAATCAACAGGGGCAAATGCAAGCTCGTTTAACCAGCCTGTTATGTTGCCGGATTCGTCAACATAGCCGGCAGCCTCGGATGTACCCATAGCAACACCTAAAACGCCATTGTCCTCCAAGCTCATAGCACCTGCCAAAGCTGTTACATCGCCGTCGTTTGCAACTTCTACAGGCACATTGCCTATTTCTCTTGCAACATCTAAGTACATAGTTTTTACTTTCTTTTCAAAGTCCTCATCGGACACCTTTATAAAGAGGGAAGCCACCATGATTTTATTGTCGATATACACGCCGGCAGATGACACGCCAATGGCATCAACTCGGGGCATATGACTTGCTGCTGTTTTCATGGCTGAGAGTATGCCCTCGTAGTGATATTCAGGATTTGTCTTGAGTTTCGGATGCCACACAACCTCCTCAGAGTATACCGTCTCACCGTTTACAACGGCAGACACCTTACGGTCGCTGCCACCGGCATCAAAGCCAATTCGGCACCCGTCTAAATGCCTTCCCACAGGGGCACAACCCAGAAATTCTTTCGGAGCATCGGCAATGTTTTCCACACATATAACCTCAAAGGGTGATTCATATACCCTTGACATAAAGTTTACATCAAATTCTCTTGCGCCACCTATTGAGTAGTCTTTTGCTATGCGTTCATACAAGGCGCGTGATCCACAGACAAAAACACGGTATCCGCCGTACGCCCAAAGGAGCGTTTTTATAATTCGTTCACACACACCATAAGTTTCTTCTTCATGACCGGTTCCGTCACGGAAAATTTCCATTTCAAAGCGAGCAATATAACCTTTGTTTCGCTCTACTGCGATTATCAGTTTTTGAGATTCTGCGGTTGTCACTTTTGCCTTATAATCATTTATAACATTAATCATAGGTATGAATTTGGGGTCTAATTTTGCTTGCATTACTTTTCCTCCTTATATGCTACTTCGCCGCCCAAAAGGGTGGTGAGTACATTAAATTCTTCGTCCATAATTATCATATCTGCCCGCTTGCCAACGGCGATCGAGCCGATATTCTTTTCCTCGCCTATTGCTTTTGCAGGGTTGAGGCTTGCACAGTTTACTGCCTGTGAAATTGTCAGGTCTGAATTTTCAAACAGGTTTTTAACAGCTTGATTGAGAGTAAGTACACTTCCGGCAATAGTGCCGTCGGGCATTAAGCATTTTATGCCTTCTTTATGCACGGGCTGACCGCCTAAGGTATAGTCGCCGTCGGGCATTCCTCCCGCACGAATACAATCGGTGATAAGGCACAGCTTATCTCCTTTGATTTTGTAAACAAGGTCAAAAAGCCCTTTATCAATATGAAAAGTGTCGGCAATCAACTCACAACTTACATTGTCAGCCGACAAAGCAGCCCCCACAACACCGGGATTTCTGTGGTTTAAGGCAGTCATTGCGTTAAACAGGTGGGTTGTATGGCGAATGCCGGCCTTTACGCCTGCTGTAGATTCTTCGTATGTGGCGTTGGTGTGGCCCATAGATACCAAAACATTGCTTTCTGTAGATACTTTTTTAATACATTCTATAGCGCCGTCAACTTCGGGAGCGACGGTGAATAGCTTGACAATATCCGAATGCTTCAGGATAAAGTCAGCGTCAGGTCTTAAAATATACTCCTCTGCCTGAGCGCCTTTTTTTGAAGGGTTAATAAACGGCCCTTCGCTATTTACACCCAAAATGCGTGCACCGTAATATTCCCCTGAGTTTTTGACCTCACGCACAGCGGAAAAAGCCACCTCAATTTCTCCCTTTGACACGGTCATAGTAGTGGGGCACCAGGCAGTAACACCGTTTTTAATTATGCCCTGAGCCATTGTTCTGATGCCGTCTGCATCGCCGTCGGACACATCGGCGCCCAAATAGCCGTGAATATGTATATCCACAAGGCCGGGTGCTATGTAGTTGTTATCAGCATCAATTATTTCGTAATCGTTCTTGTTTATTTCACTGATTGTTGCAATTTTTTCTATCTTTTCATCAAATATAATAGCCAGTCCCCGTTCTACTTTATCGGCAAGAATTACCAAACCGTTTATAAGACATTTCATAATACTACCCCCCATATGCTTTGTGAAAATTTTAACATATATTGTTAAAAATGTCAACAATTTGTTGCGGTTTTTAACAAAGTTGTAATCCTTTTGAATAAAAACACGGGCACACCAATTGAACAAGTCCATTAAAAATGGACAATTGAAAAAACGACCTCCTATGGTTGAATTAAAACAACTATCATAGGAGATTTTCTTATGCCAAGAAACTATTACCACATAAGTAAATATGAAAAAAATATTAGAAATGAGAGCCGAAGGAAAAATCAGAAAAGAAATATGCGAAAATTTGGTTTGCTTTAAAGCAATTAGTAGATTTCATTCTTGCCCGTAAAGATGCAAAAATTAAATCGTTAGAAATGGAAAACGAATTGATGCGGGATTTTCTCTCGCTCACAGAAAGGAAGTGAGAACAAGTGTAAATTCCTGCAAAAGATTTACCGTTAGGCGAAAAGATAAAAGAGAATAGAGAAAAGTTATATTTAAATAAAAAATATAAAAAATATTGATTTTTTTCAAAAATTGTGCTACTATATTTTTGTGAAATTTATCATTAAAGAAGGAGTTTTGATTATGAAAAAAGTATACGAAGGAAAAACAAAAGATGTTTACGAGCTTGAAAACGGTAATGTAATGCTCAAGTTTAAAGACGATTGCACAGGTAAAGACGGCGTTTTCGACCCCGGTGAAAACAGTGTTGGTTTAACAATAGAAGGTATCGGCAAGGCAAACTTGCGCGTTTCATCTTACTACTTTGATTTATTAAAGGATGCAGGCATTAAAACACATTTTGTTGCAGCAGATATTGACAACGCTACAATGGAGGTTCTCCCTGCTACAGTATTTGGTCACGGTTTGGAAGTTATTTGCAGACTTGTTGCTACAGGCAGCTTTATCAGAAGATACGGCGAATACATCGCTGACGGTACAGTTTTAGACGGCGGATATGTTGAATGCACATTCAAAAACGACGCTTTGGGCGACCCCCTCGTTACAATGGAAGGTTTAGCTGCCCTCGGCGTTATGACACCTGAAATGTTTGCAAGCATGAAAGAGCAGACATTAAAAATCACAAAAATTGTTGCTGACGACTTAAAGACAATTGGTCTTGACCTTTGGGATATTAAGTTCGAGTTTGGCTACAACAACGGCGAAGTTATCTTAATCGACGAAATCGCTTCAGGTAACATGAGAGTTTATAAGGGCGACAAGATTGTAGACCCCGTTGAACTCACAAAGTTAATTTTAGACAGATAATTTGAAACTTGTAGAGCACACGGTATATGCCGTGTGCTTTTTTGTAATGTGTATGTAATTGACTTTTTGACGAAAAAGGTATATAATTTTTATGATAAAACGAGAATATATCTATATTTGTTTATATAGGAGAAAATTATGACGGAAACAAACGGACTTTTTGTTATTTTTGCTTTTATAGTAGCACTGATTATATCATACGCAACAACTCCCTTGACCATTCGTATGGCTTTTAAAATAAACGCTCTGGATGTGCCCAAGGATTCCCGCCGTATGCACAAAAAACCCACTCCCAGAATAGGCGGTGTGGCAATTGTTTACGGTTTTTTGATTAGTGCGCTTTGCTTTTCCAATTTTGTGTTGGGCGACAGAATAAACACACAGCTCATTGGTATTTTGTGCGGCGGACTTATTATTGCCGTTTTGGGATTTATGGATGATTTAAAGCCAAAGCCTGCAGTGCTTAAATTCGGCATTCAGCTTATTGCGGCTATCATTCCTGTGCTGTGTGGCGTAAGGGTTATTGCCGTTACAAATCCTTTTACAGATTTAATGATAAAAATCCCTGATTGGCTTGCTTATGGCGGAAGCATTTTGTGGATAGTCGGCGTTACAAATGCCGTAAATTTAATTGACGGACTTGACGGACTTGCCGCAGGTGTGTCGTCGATTGCTTCGGTCGCACTTCTGGCAATTTTGCTTATGCAGTATAATTCTGACCCAACGATGCTGGTATTAACAGCGGCGTTGGCAGGTGCGTGCTTTGGATTTTTGCCCTTTAACTTTAACCCTGCAAAAACCTTTATGGGTGATGTTGGAGCTACATTTTTAGGGTTTGTACTGGGCTGTGTTTCTATTCAGGGTCCCTTTAAGACATATGTTTCATTTATAATTCCGTTTTTGATTATCGGCTTGCCGATTTTCGATACAGCCTTTGCTATTTTAAGGCGGCTTGTTAAGGGACAAGGTATTATGACGCCAGACCGCGGTCATATGCACCACAGACTGATAGACAAGGGTTATTCACACCGCTCAACAGTTATAATTCTCTATGCCTTAAGCGCAGTTTTGGCAGTAAGCGCAATTGTGCTGTTTATTGCGGACTTCTGGCGTGCTCTTATCATTATGCTTGCTATGATAGTGGTGACAGGATTTATGATTATTGGTCGCCACGGCGCTAACAGACAGACTGACGAAACAGAAGAAAACAGGGAAGAATAATATAACGACAACAAAAGAAGGTATGCTCCCATATCTTCTTTTTGCATTAGAGGTGAAATTTTTATGAAAAAAATCAAAGTAATGACTGTTTTTGGCACACGACCGGAAGCAATCAAGATGGCCCCTTTAGTTAAAGAACTGGAAAAGCGTGAAGAAATCGAGTCTATTGTATGTATAACCGCTCAGCACCGTCAGATGCTCGACCAGGTTATGGATATTTTCGGAATTTGTGCCGACTATGACTTGAACATTATGCAGGCAGGGCAGACCTTGTCTGATATAACTACCCGTGCGATGAAGGGTATAGAGGAAGTAATCAAAGAGGCAAAGCCTGATATTGTGCTGGTTCACGGTGACACAACAACCACATTTGCAGGGGCTTTGGCATCATTTTACTGCCAGACCAAGGTAGGCCATGTGGAGGCGGGACTTCGTACTTATGACAAATATTCACCTTTCCCCGAGGAAATGAACAGAGTACTTACAACTCAGCTGACAGACCTGTACTTTGCTCCCACGGCTAACAATGTGGACAACCTCTTAAAGGAAAACATTGCCCCCAATAAAATTTACACCACGGGCAACACGGTAATAGATGCTATTAAAACAACAGTTTGCGAGGATTATGATTTTTCGGATGAGAGCCTTAAAACTCTTGATTATAACAACAAACGGGTAATTTTAGTTACTGCTCAC
Organism: Clostridia bacterium; assembly: GCA_017629115.1. Classification (GTDB taxonomy): domain Bacteria; phylum Bacillota; class Clostridia; order UBA1381; family UBA9506; genus Congzhengia. The sequence continues at coordinate 6,139 of JAGBXV010000067.1, forward strand.
AGAAGAGAAAATCTTGGTGAGCCCCTAAGAAATATCTGCAATGCAATATTGGAAACAGTTGAAGCTTTTCCCGATGTAGAGGTTGTGTACCCTGTACATCTAAACCCCTTGGTTAAAAATACTGCAGAGGAAATTCTGGGAGGTCACCCACGCATTCACCTGATAAACCCATTGGATGTTACTGAGCTTCACAACCTTATGAACAAATGCTATATGGTAATGACAGACTCAGGCGGTCTTCAGGAAGAAGCACCCTCGCTGGG
>JAGBXV010000068.1 GCA_017629115.1 Clostridia bacterium
ATCGGCAACGACAAAGTTGTCCAGAGGACATTTTCACTAGGTGCTCAATACTATATAATGAAGCCCTGCAGTATTTCTGATATAGAACAGAGAATCCTCGAAGCCTGTGCCGTAATACCTGTTCCTGCATCTGTAATATCTGCATCTGATGCGCCGATTACAGAAAACAATTTAGAAAGTGTCATCACAGATATCATCCACGACATAGGTGTTCCCGCCCACATAAAAGGTTATAGTTATCTTCGCGAAGCAATCGGGCTTTGCATTAAAGACGACGAATTTATAAACTCCATTACTAAGCTTTTATACCCAACCGTCGCAAAGAATTTTTCTACCACATCTTCCCGTGTTGAGCGTGCAATAAGACACGCCATCGAGGTTGCATGGAATCGCGGTAGAGAAGAAATCCTTACCGACATTTTTGGTTACACCATAGATACCAACAAAGGCAAGCCCACCAACGGCGAGTTTATCGCTATGATTTCAGACTCAATAAAGCTTAAAATGAAAAAAGCAATGTAATTTATTGCTTTTTCCTCCCCTTATATGTACTCTTCAAAAAAAGGCCGCGCTTTGTGCGGTCTTTTTCCTTTATTAAGGTAAATTTTGTCTGTTTTTCCTTGACATTTATATGCAGGAATTATATAATAATAAGGTAAGTAATTTTGATGTTTTGGAGGAAAAATAATGAACGTTCTCGCAATTACATGTCATCCAGACGACGCTGAAATCAATTGCGTCGGCACTCTTTTAAAATGTTTAAAAAGAGGCGATAATGTAACAGTTTGCCACGTATGTAACGGCAACAAAGGTCACGAAATCATTCCTTCTGACGAACTCCGTAAGATCCGCGCAGAAGAAGCACAGAAAGCCGGCAGAATCGGTAATTTCCGTGTTGTAACCTGCGACATTCCTGACCTTGAAATCTATCGTTGCAACGAAGATTACAGAAAAAGAGTTGTTGACGTTATCCGTGATGTACAGCCCGACTTCATCATCACACACGCTCCCAACGACTATATGCCTGACCATGTAGCTGTTTCACAGTTGGTATTTGATGCATCATTTGCTGCAAGCTGTATGTACTTTGAATCAAATGTGCCCGGCAAAGCAGGCGTTACACCTATCTACTATATGGACAACTTAGCAGGTGTTGGCACAATGCCCACAATGTATGTTGATATTTCAGATGAAATTGACTTAAAAATGGAAATGCTCGAATGTCACGAAAGCCAGTTAGTCTGGATGCGTGACCACGACGGTATCGATTTTGCAGATTTTGTAAAAACCTGCTCAAAATACAGAGGCTTACAGTGTGGTGTTCCCTATGCTGAAGCATACACAGAATGCTACTCTTGGCCCAAAGTAACAACAAAACGTTTATTACCGTAAGGAAAAGGAGAAATAACTATGGATTTTATGAGCACAGTTAAAGGTTCACTCTTGGAAGGCTTTTTCCCCGCTGGTTGGGATATGGCCAAAATCGACGCTTGCTGTAACCCTGAAAACAAGGTTTCAGATCGTCAGAGCTTTTGGAACGACGGTTTTACACCCATCGAATGCGACAACTTAACAGCATTTGATACATACATGGGGCACGAAATCGCTCTCCAGATCAAAAACGCAAAAGACAGAGGCGAAAAACTCGCTATGATTCTTCCCGTAGGTCCTATGGGAATGTACAAATGGGCAGTTTTCTTCTTGAAAGAATGGAACGTTTCTTGCGAACATGTTTACACATTCAATATGGACGAATGGTCAGATGCTGATGGTAACACACTTGCAGGTGATGATCCCGCAGCATTCCAGAATGCTATGCAGCAGGCTCTCTTTAATCCCTTAGGCGAACTCACAGTTCCCGTAGCGCAGAGAAACTTTGCTACAAAAGAAAATCTCCCCACATACCCCGAAAAAATCGCTGCATTAAAAGCTGAAGGCGCTAAGCTCGTACTCGTTTACGGTATCGGCAGAATGTGTCATATCGCTTTCTGGGAACCCCAGTTTGCAGGCGAATTCGCTACAGAAGAAGAATGGAAGTCACAGTGCTACAGAATCGGCGCCAAGCTCCATCCTTTGACAATCGAGCAGAACGCTATCACAAGCTTCAAATCAAGAACAACATTAGTTCCTTGTCGTGCTAACACAATTGGACCCGGCTTATTCTTACAGGCTGACTACGCTATCGGCGGTGCTGACGGTGTATTAGGTCGTGGAATGCAGTGGCAGGGTATGAGCTTCTGGATGACATTAAGATACGGTCCTACACCCTGGATCACATCAAGCTACATCCCCACACTCCCCGGCAAGCTCTTCTATCTCTCTGAACTTGCAGGTCCGTTAGTTGCTGAATGTAACTAATAAAAAATCCTTTAAAAATCAAAATACGGCGCAAAAATTGCGCCGTATTTTTTTATTTCAAAATTTTTTTCTCTTTTTCGACATTTTTCTGGCTTCGTCAAAAAATATTTTGTTTATTTCTCGTTTTAACAAAAAAACTTTTGTATTTTTTGTATCTCTATTTACAATTTAATGTTTTTTTAATATAATTAAATAGAAATAACGGAGGTATGGTTATGGATTCATTAGATTATCAGATTTTATGTTGCTTAAAGGAAAACGCCAGAGAAAACGCAACAAACATCGGCGCAAAAATTAACCTGTCCACATCGGCAGTAATTGAAAGAATTAAAAAATTAGAGGCGTCTGGTTTGATTTCGCAGTACACCACTATAATAAATCAGAATGTTTCAGGTCGCGATCTTACCGCATTCATTTCTGTAAGACTTGAGCACCCGAAATACAACGAAGATTTCTGCAAAATTGTAAACGAGCAGGAAGAAATTGTAGAATGTCACTACATTGCAGGTGACTTCGACTTTATTATAAAAGTTATCACAACTTCGGCTAAAGCATTAGAAGAAAGACTTAACTTTATAAAGTCATTACAGGGTGTATCACTTACCCGTACATCAGTAGTTCTTTCTACAAGTAAGCATGAAGTTTGTTTGTTACCTAAAAAATAAGCAAATTAAAAGCCACTCCTTAAGGAGTGGCTTTTTTAATGTTATTATTTCTGTTTAAAATAATCTTTTGTAAGCTTCGAAACAACCGCAGAAAGACTGATTAACCCTACAAGGTTGGGTATTGCCATAAGGCCGTTCATTGTTTCTGAAATACTCCATATAAGATCAAGGCTTCCTACCGCACCCACAAATACCATAACAACATATATAAGTCTGTATATATACACAGCGTTTTTGTTGTTTTTGGTAAGGTATTCCACAGAAACTTCGCCGTAGTATGCCCAGCCTAAAATTGTAGAAAGAGCAAAGAACACGGTTGCAAGTGTTACGATTATTCCGCCTATATTGGGAATTATTGAGTTGAATGAAGCAATAGACAACGCTGCACCAGAAATACTACCTGTTTCCCAGATTCCTGTTGTAAGAATTGTGAGCGCCGACAATGTACAGATGATGATGGTTGTGAAGAATACTTCAAACATTCCCCACAAACCCTGGTCAACGGGGTTTTTAGCCGAAGATGCGGCGTGTGCAATAGGCGCACTACCAAGACCTGCTTCGTTTGAAAATACACCTCTGGCAAAACCAAATCTCATCGCAGTCATAATGCCGTAACCTGCGGCACCGCCTACTGCGGCTTTAAAGTTAAATGCTTCGCGGAAAATAAGCGAAAATGCTTCAGGAACTGATTTATAATTTATGGCAACAGCAACTACTGAGCACACAACAAAGAAAACCGCCATAAAAGGAACCAGCTTTTCGTTGATAGATGAAATTCTTTTCATTCCACCCAAAATTACAGCAGCTACAATCGTCGTCAAGATGATACCCGTTATAGCAGTGGGCACATTCAATGTTTTATGTAATGCATCGGCGATTGAGTTTGACTGTGTAGCGTTTCCTGTGCCAAGGCATGCTACCATTGCAAAAACCGCAAAAAGCGCAGCCAATACTTTTCCCAGCCACTTACTCTTAACACCTTTTCTGATATAGTACATAGGTCCGCCGACCCACTGATCATTTTCATTTTTTTCGCGAAAATGAAGCGAAAGCACGATTTCTGAATACTTGGTAACCATACCCAGAAGAGCTGAAATCCACATCCAGAAAACTGCACCCGGTCCGCCTGATACGATAGCTGTGGCAATACCTGCGATACTGCCTGTACCGATAGTGCCTGCCATGGCTGTTGCTACCGCCTGAAAAGGACTTACGCCGGATTTTGTTTTTTCGTGCTGGCCCTTTGAAAAAAGACTACCTACGGTATGTTTTATAGCATATCCGAAACGGCGGAATTGCAAAAAGCCTGTTCTAATTGAAAGAAACAATCCTGTTCCCACCAAAAGCGTGAGCATTACAGGTCCCCAGACAAAACCGTTTACCTTGCTGTTTATCATTTCTATAAAATTTATAATCGCTTCCATAAAGCACCTCTGTTGCTG
>JAGBXV010000069.1 GCA_017629115.1 Clostridia bacterium
TCAAAGTGGGGGTTGATTGTAGCATCTCCACCGTTGATGAAGAAGCCGAGTTCGCAAAGGCCGCCACCTTTTCTTATAAACTTATAGATGTTTGCGTGAGCAACGGGTGAACCTGTGCACTGGAAAGCGAAGTCAGCATAGTGACCGCCGAATGCATCATATACACCTTTTGCCAATTCTTCAACACCGTTAAAGTTTTTGAAGTTAACAGATTTTGTTGCACCCATTTCTGCAGCAAAAGCAAGACGTTTGTCTTCGCCATCTACTGCAACAATGTTTTCAATACCGAGTGTACGGAGAACAGCGATACATAAAAGACCGATAGGTCCGCAACCCTGAACAACAACTCTGCTGTTAAATCTTAAAATATTGATTTCTTTTGCTCTTTCAACAGCGTGAATCAAAACCGCACTGGGTTCGATTAAAAGTCTCATATCGAGGCTCAAATCACTTACATTGAACACTGTTGAACCGCCGCGAATTATCATGTAATCTGCGAACCAGCCGTTTAAATGAATGTCGTCGTCAGGCAAAAGACCATATACATCTGCGCCGTCGCCAACGTTCTGTTTGTTAAGGTCAAACATTGTGATTTCAGGGCAATCCTTGAAAATCATACATGTTACAACCTTATCGCCAACAGCGAGTTTTTTACCTGCGCTGTCAACCTTTACGTTTTTACCCATTTTAACGATCTCGCCTGTGCCTTCGTGACCTAAAACAACAGGGATAAGACCGAAGGGATCTCTCTTAAATTCGTGAGCGTCTGTTCCACAAACACCACAACCTTCAACTTTTACCAAAATGTCGTCGTCACCGAGTTCAGGAATAGGGAATTCCTTAATATCGTAGTGTTCGAGACTGGTAAGCATTGCTGCTCTTGAAGTTTTGGGAATTTCGCCGTTTGACTTGCAGCTGCATGAGCCACCGTCAGAGCAGTTACATTTGTGCGGAACTTCTGCTTGCATGTTTGAGAGCACTTGTTTTACAATAGCTTCAATATCATTTGAATTAATAGCCATAACAGAACTCCTATCTTAAAAATTTTCTTTAACTAATTCATCGAATACTTTTCCGCCAAAATCGGCAAGGTATGTATCCTGATCCTCGCTACCGCCTGAAACACCAAGTCCGCCAACGATTTTGCCATTTATTTTAAGCGGAACACCGCCGCCGAAAATAACGATCTGGCCGTCGTTTGTAAACTGGATGCCGTAAAGGGGCTGGTTAGGTTGGCTTAAAGCTTTAAGCTCTATTGTAGACATCTTAAGGGCAACAACGGTGTAGGCTTTGTTAAAAGCAACATCATAACTTGCAATGTAAGAGTCATCCATACATTCTACTAAAACAGGTCGCGCGCCACTGTTAGAAACAGCAACAACTGCATTTACACCTATTTTTGCAGCCTCTGCCTCAACTTTTTCTGCCAACTTCTTAGCAAGGCTTAAAGTCATTTCGTTTTTTGTGGAAATGTTACCTACAACGGTTTCCACTATTTTTTTGATTTCCTGGTCATTCATACTTGAGACCTCCGGAAATTATTTACCAAGAGCTGCGATAACTTTTTTAGTAATTTCAGCTACTAAATCGCCGTCTGATGAAGAAGAGCAGCCACCTTTGCAACCATGACAGCTGGGTTTGCCTGCCTGAGCATTAGGACAAACGTCTGCGGGATGTTTACCTGTCATACCAAACTGTCTTCTGATTTCGTAAAGTTTTTCAACTCTTTCTTTTGATAATTCCTGAGGACCACCTAACTGCTTAGATAAGAAGAGAAGTTCAGCGTAGAACTCTAATGATTCCATCTTGTGGTAAGCAGCGAGTAATGAATCAGAATATGCAAGTGCGCCGTGGTTTTCGAGTAATACAGCATCGTAGTACTGTAAGTACTTTGAAACAGCGTCAGGGATTTCGTGTGTTGAAGGTGTGCCGTACTCAGCGATCGGAACACAACCTAAAGCGATTACTGCTTCAGGCATAATGGGCTGTGTAAGCGGAATGCCTGCAATAGCAAAGCTTGTTGCATAGATGGGATGAGCGTGAACAACTGCCTTTACATCAGGACGTTCTTTGTAAACTCTCATGTGCATCTTGATTTCTGATGAGGGTTTGAAACCTTTGTTTGCCTGGATTACGTTGCCATCAGCGTCAACCTTGCAGATGTATTCAGGTGTCATAAAACCTTTACTTACGCCTGTAGGTGTGCACAAGAATTCGTTGTCAGAGATTTTAACTGAGATGTTACCGTCGTTAGCAGCAACCATGCCTCTGTCATAGATTCTCTTACCGATGTCGCAAATCTGTTTTTTGATTTCGTATTCGGATACCATGTTCATTTCTCCTTTTGTTTTGATATATTTTTTTAATTTATAAAACACTACTTCTATTACGATTTAATAATAGCACACAACGAATGTTGTGTCAAGTGGTTTTATGTTGTTTTTTGTTGGTTTTTGTTTGGTTTTGATAAATATTCGATTAATTCGTCTATTCCTTCGCCAGTATACGAGCTTACGCGAAAGACTTTTTCACATCCTGCAAGTCTTAACCAATTTTCTGCACGGTCAGCATTTGCGTCCGGATGGTCAATTTTGGTTACGATACCAATTACTTCGCGAGTAGTCATACCCGTTATACACGGACTGAAAAGAGAGTAGGGTTCAGTAGCACTTGCCAAAAGTCCCACAATATCAGATTCGTAAGCATATAGTGCTAACGCTGCACCGAATTCTCTTGATTGTATGTATTCGCCGGGAGTGTCTATTAAGATGTTCGAATAATCAACGGCTTGTGTCTTTTCATATCTTAGTTTTTCTCCGCGTAAAGCCTGGGTTAATGTTGTTTTACCTGCTTCGCTGCGACCTACAAGCATAAGTTTTCTTATATTTAATTCATTACTCATATCAGGTCTTGGAAATGTTACAAACGGTAAAGCCTAAAACATCTTTAGTATATTCACAAAGAGCTTTTAATGCTGCTTCTACTTCTGAAACAGTACCGGTAACAATCAATGTACCACTGAAACGGTCAACAAAACCGATTTCAGCACCTGATGATTTGGTTGCGATATCAGCAATAATGATTGCTGTTTCGGCAGGAGAGATAGTTACGACACCGATAGCTGACTTAGAATAATCAATATTCGGATCAAGACCGAGCTTTTTGTAAAGAATTTTTTCCGGATTTGCTATTATATGAGCTATCGTAATCTGTTTTCCGGGAACAAGCTCCTGAACTATTCTCGTTTTGCCTTTCAAACTAAGCAATTCTTCATCGTTCATAACTTAACCTCCAATCTGACAGTGAAGTCTTGTTTTTTGTGCGGCCGCAAGAAGCTTTTGCATTTTTTCTTCCGTAGGAGGAACTATATGCTCAAGTTCGTATGTACGACCGAGTCCTTTATATTTATCTATTCCAAATTTATGATAGGGGAGAAGGTGTATTTCATTTACATTAGGTAAGCTTTCTGCAAACCTTGCAATCGAAAGGATTTCTTCTTCTGTATCATTAAATGTAGGAATAACAGGAACTCTTATAATAAGTTTGTTTGCTTTTTCTGCTATCTTTTTAGCATTTTCTAAAATCAACTCGTTAGGTCTTGTGGTGAATTGTTCGTGTTTTTTAGAGTCTGTATGTTTGATGTCCATAAGATAACAATCAAGATATGGAAGATACTTTTCTATAACACTAAAATCTGCAAAACCTGTAGATTCCATTGCGGTGTTTATTCCGCTTTCTTTGCATGCTTGGAGCAGAGCAGTAGCAAACTCGGGCTGACCTAAAGATTCACCGCCTGAAAGTGTTACGCCGCCACCTGAACGTCTGTAATACTGCATATCGCGTTTGATGGTTTCCATTACTTCGCCGACTGTAACATCACGACCGACGATTTTCTTTTTGCCGCCGAATTCCATTTCTTCGATGTCGAATCTTTGAGATTCGGGGTTACAGCACCATTTGCATTTTAAGAAACAACCTTTCAAAAATATGATTGTTCTGATGCCGGGACCATCATGTACGGAAAATCTTTGAATGTCAAATATTCTTCCTTTTACATCATAAATGTTCATATATTACATTCCCTGTTCTGTTCTGTTTATAATATCATCCTGAAGTGATTTTGAAAGTGTTGTAAATAATGCACTGTAACCTGCAACTCGAACAACAAGACCTTTATACTTTTCAGGATTTTTCTGTGCATCAATAAGTGTTGCACGATCAACTACATTAAACTGAATATGACTTCCTTTGCGGTCAAAATATCCGCGAACCAAAGCACAGAAAGATTCAAGACCTGATGTACCTTTGAGTGCTGAAGGATGGAATTTCATATTAAATAATGTACCGTTAGATGCAATGTGGTGGTCAAGTGTAGAAACGGA
>JAGBXV010000006.1 GCA_017629115.1 Clostridia bacterium
GATGCGTACTTCTTAAATGTTTCCGGAAGTGCTGATGAGTAAAGAACTGTTAAGTTCGGCTCATGAGCAGGACCCATGTTTTCCAATGTGTGTAAGAAACGGTAGTCTGTCTTTGTAACCATCGAACGACCGTCCATACCAATACCACCAACTTCAAGTGTAGCCCAAACAGGGTCGCCTGAGAAGAGCTGGTTGTAGTCAGGTGTACGAGCAAATTTAACCATACGGAGCTTCATAACGAAATGGTCAACCATTTCCTGTGCCTGAGCTTCTGTGATAATACCTGCATCGATATCACGCTTGAAGTAAATATCAAGGAATGTTGAAATTCTACCTACGCTCATTGCAGCGCCGTTCTGTGTTTTGATAGCAGCGAGGTAACCAAAGTATAACCACTGAATAGCTTCTTTAGAATTCTTAGCAGGCTGTGAAATATCAAAGCCATAGCTAGCTGCCATTGTTTTCATATCTTTTAAAGCCTTAAGCTGCATTGCAACTTCTTCACGAGCACGGAGTACGCTGTCACGCATACTTGTTTCGCCGCAAGCAACCATATCCTTCTGCTTCTGCTCGATTAAGAAATCGATACCATATAATGCTACACGACGGTAATCACCTACGATACGACCACGAGCGTATGCGTCTGGAAGACCTGTAATAATCTTGTTGTGTCTTGCCTTTTTCATTTCAGGTGTGTATACATCAAACACAGCCTGGTTGTGTGTACGGCAATACTCTGTGAAAATTCTACCTAATTCAGGATCAGGTGTGTAACCGTTTGTTTCACAAGCTTTCATTGCCATCTTGATGCCACCGAAAGGCATAAAAGCACGCTTTAAGGGTTTGTCTGTCTGAAGACCAACAACAGTTTCTAAATCCTTCATGCTTTCGTCAATATATCCGGGAGCATGTGATGTGATTGTGGATACTACATCTGTATCCATGTCGAGCACGCCGCCCTTAGCTCTTTCTTCTTTCTGGAGTTCCTGTAATTTTCCCCAGAGTTTGTTTGTTGCTTCTGTGGGTTCAGCCAAGAAAGACTCATCACCATCATAGGGTGTGTAGTTCTTCTGAATGAAGTCGCGAACATTGACTTCCATTTTCCAGATGCGACCGTTAAAACCTTCCCACTGTTTAAAATCTACCATGTTTATATCCTCCTCTTCATGGGTCGTAGCAAGTCAGAATATGTAAATAAAATCGCATATTTTGGCTTTTTTACTTTATCCTAAAACATTCTAACACAATATATACCGTTTGTCAATGATAAAGTCCTTAAAATTTTACATAAAAAAACATATTTTTATCTTCTAAAAACTATAATATTGTTACAATGTTCATTTTAATTAGGAAACTTTCGCCCAAATTTCGTTTGATAAATAATAATGATTATTATTTTCACTTTTATTATATTAGAAAATATTACCATTGTCAAGTAGTTTTTTTATTTTTTTAAGATTGACATTTATTTCTTATTATGTTAGAATAATATTGCTCCATGAGGGAGTAGCAAGCGCTTTTCGCGTAGCAAGTCAACAACACTGACCTATTTGGGTCTGGCTTGTTTTAAATTGCGAGACTCATGTATACACTGTACATGCGTCTTTTTATATTCTGAAAGATAAGTATGGTGCGATGCCATACTTTTTTGTTTATTAGGAGGATTTTATGAAACTAGGCCTTATATTAAACAGTATACTCCTTGGTGCAGGTCTTGCGATGGATGCATTTTCCGTTTCCATGGCCAACGGTTTGAATGAACCTCTTATGAAAAAAAGGAAGCTCTTCGCCATTGCAAGCGCATTCGCCTTCTTTCAGGCGTTGATGCCAATACTTGGCTGGGTGTGCATACATACTGTTGTTGAACACTTTAGAGCGTTTGAGAAGTTCATACCTTGGATTGCACTTATTCTTTTGTGCTATATCGGTATAAAAATGATTATTGACGGTGTAAAGTGCGAAGACGAATATCCCGAACCTGTAAAGCTCGGCATTACTTCTCTGATAGTTCAAGGTATCGCTACTTCTATCGATGCTTTGTCCGTCGGCTTTACCATTGCAGATTACGACTTCCCCTCTGCCCTTTTTACAGCCATTATCATTGCAGCTGTTACATTCGTCATTTGCTCAGGAGGACTTGTAATCGGCAAAAAGTTCGGAACAAAGCTTTCAAACAAAGCTCAATTTTTAGGCGGTGCCATTCTCATATTTATCGGATTTGAGATATTTATTACAGGTATAATATAAATAAAGATTATTCAAACAAGAGGTGTTTTTTATGGAATTTTTACTTGAAGGATTTCGAAATGTCACATGGCAAATGGGTGTTATGTATTTAGTTGGTATAGCACTTATCTATTTAGCTATCAAAAAGGAATACGAACCCTCCTTGCTTTTGCCCATGGGCTTTGGTGCTATTTTGGTTAACTTACCCTTGACCGGTGTTGTCAACTACGAAATGGCAGGCATAGGTGAGGTGGCAGGCATAATCGAATGGCTTTATGATGTTGGTATTCACGCGTCAGAAGCAATGCCCCTTTTACTGTTTATCGGTATAGGCGCAATGATTGACTTTGGACCTTTGCTTTCAAATCCTAAGATGTTCCTGTTTGGCGCTGCAGCACAGTTCGGTATTTTCTTCGTAATAGCAGCCGCAGTAATATTAGGCTTTGACTTAAAAGACGCAGCCTCAATCGGTATTATCGGTGCTGC
>JAGBXV010000070.1 GCA_017629115.1 Clostridia bacterium
ATTGTTACACGCTCAATGTATGCAGCACCCGATGTTGTAGAAAGCATTTCGCTGACACGAAGGGGATGACCCTGAGTTTTAACATCACGGCCATAGGGTGATGTCTGTGTCACCTGACCGGGAAGTGTCGTAGGAGCCATCTGACCGCCTGTCATACCGTAGATAGCGTTATTTATAAAGATAATTGTAATGTTTTCGCCACGAGATGCTGCGTGTACTGTTTCGGCTGTACCGATAGCAGCTAAGTCACCGTCACCCTGGTATGTGAAAACTACCTTGTCGGGGTGAACACGCTTAATACCTGTAGCAACTGCAGGAGCTCTGCCGTGAGCCGCTTCCTGTACATCGCAGTTAAAGTAGTTGTAAGCAAAAACTGCACAACCAACAGGTGCAACACCAATGGTGTTACCCTCTATACCTAATTCGTCTAAAACTTCAGCAACTAATCTATGCACAATACCGTGACCGCAGCCGGGGCAGTAGTGCAAAGGAACATTGCATAAAGCGTGAGGTCTTTTAAATACCTGTTCCATTATTTGTCACCTCCGATAAGTTTCTTTACCTCAGCGATAACTTCGTTGGGGTAAGGAATGTTACCGCCGCATCTTCCAAAGAAGTGAACAGGGAGCTTGCCGTTAATCGCGAGCTTTACATCTTCTACCATCTGACCCATACTCATTTCAACGGTTAAGATGGTTTTAGCGTTCTTTGTATGCTCTGTGTAGGCATCACTCGGGAAAGGCCAGAGTGTGATAGGTCTGATTAAGCCTACCTTGATGCCCTCTTCACGGAGTGCGTCAACAGCGTTTTTACAGATACGGGCAACTGAACCGTAAGCTGTTAAGATAAATTCAGCATCGTCTGTTTTGTATGCTTCGTATTTCTTTTCTGTCGCTTCGATAGTAGCGTACTTTTCATATCTTTCAAGTACTAATTTTTCCAAATGATTTGGTTCAATGTAGAGTGAGTTAATAACATTGTGCTCACGCTTCATCTGTGTGCCTGTTGTTGCCCAGGTTTTTTCGGGAACGACGCGTGTTGATTCCTTCTTTTCAAATGTAACGGGTTCCATCATCTGTCCCAACATACCGTCGCCTAAAATCATAACGGGCATTCTGTAGATGTCAGCCATATCAAAAGCGTCAGCTGTCATATCTACGATTTCCTGAACTGATGAAGGAGCTAAAACGATTACACGATAATCGCCGTGGCCGTGACCTTTTGTAGCCTGGAAGTAGTCAGACTGAGAAGCCTGAATGCCGCCAAGACCCGGGCCTGCACGCATAATATTAACAATAACACAAGGAAGGTCTGCACCTGCCATGTATGAAAGCGCTTCAGCCTTTAAGCTGATACCGGGTGAGGATGAAGAGGTCATAACTCTTGCGCCGGCGCCGGAAGCACCATAAACCATATTTGCCGCAGAAACTTCACTTTCTGCCTGTAAAAATACTCCGCCGATTTTGGGCATACGCTTTGCCATATATGCACTGATTTCCGTCTGGGGAGTGATGGGGTATCCGAAAAAGTAACGGCAGCCTGCCTGAATTGCAGCCTCGGCAACGGCTTCATTACCTTTAACAAGAACCTTGTCTGCCATATTTATTCAATCCTTTCGTCAATTTATTACTTATTTGTAAACCTCAATAGCGCAATCGGGGCACATTGTAGCACACATAGCGCAACCGATACAAGCGTCAGGGTTTACTACTGCTGCGGGCTTGTAGCCTTTAGCGTTTAATGAATCGGACTCGCCTAAAACCTTTTTGGGGCAAGCACCTATGCAAAGATAGCAACCTTTGCAAACATTTTCTAAAATAACAACCTTTGCCATAATAAAAGTTCCTTTCTGCTCTAAATTTTCAAAAGCTTTCTTTCTATTTTAAAGAGCTTGTTGTTTATTTCCTCGCAGAAGTCGGCTTCAATTGCCGAAACTGCGTATTTTACGGGTAAATTCATTTGTTTAGCGGCTTCTTTTGTAATTTTGTAGCCTTCTTCAATGATTTCTTTTGTGGTTTCTGTGCCTAAGTTTGTATCGGCTATAATGCTTGTGACATTAAGGCGTGAAGCGTACTCGATGTTTTGCTTCATTTCCACAATTTCTTCCACTGTGCCGGAAAGAGGTCTGCGTGTGTTTACCACAAGATTCATTTCGTAGTTTGATGAATCAAAAAACTGCTTGTAGCGACCAAGTGCTATAGCGCCGTCGTCATCGCCGCCTACATCAATAACGATAGCGGCATTGTCTTCGTTAAAAATCCTCATTACTTCCGGGGGAAGTGCAGGTATATCCACATTTGTTCCGGCGTAATCGGGAGCAATGACGCAAATACCGTTTTCCTCTAAAAGTGCACGCACATCGTTTGAACGAAAATAAGGGTTAACAATATCTAAATCTACTAAAATTACTTTTTCGCAGGTTTTAGCAAGGGAAAGAGCGAAATTTACAGAGAATTCTGTCTTGCCGCTGCCGTAGTGACCTACAGTAATATATATTTTGCTGTTCATAAAAAATCCACCACAATATTACCATTTTATCAACCTACAGTATAACACATTTTTTTCGCTATGTAC
>JAGBXV010000071.1 GCA_017629115.1 Clostridia bacterium
AAGAAGGTATGATTTTATGCTTCATACCCCAGTGTTTTTCAGCTATATCAGAAAATCTTCGGTCAATTATAATAGCCATACTTCCCTCTTGTTTTATTCTTTATTTTTTGATATAATTATTTTATCAGGAAACACTAAAAAAATCAACAAAAGGAGAAATATTATGGTATATGTATTTTTAGCTGACGGCTTTGAAGAAATTGAAGCTTTGGCTACTGTGGATATTTTGAGAAGAAGCGAAATTGATACAAAAACAGTTTCAATCAATGATACGCTGGAGGTCTGCGGTACTCACGGCATAAAAGTAATTGCTGATATAAAAACTGAAGATGTAAACGAATTTGATTTAGAGGCAATCGTCCTCCCCGGCGGTATGCCCGGTGCTGACAATTTGGAAAACTGTAAATTTGTCACAGATTTGGTTACAAAGGCTGCAAATGAGGGTAAAATTATAGCCGCAATTTGTGCCGCACCTAAAATCCCCGGTGTTTTAGGTCTCCTGTCTGGTCTTAAGGCTACCTGTTACCCCGGCTTTGAAGGAAGACTTTTCAGCGCAAAAATCACACGCAAGCGTCTTGTACGCGATAAAAACTTTATCACAGCAAAAGGCGCGGGCGTAACGGAAGAATTTGCCGCAGAAATTGCAGCAGCACTCAAAAAAGGCGCCGCCGCAAATCGCGCGATAAAAGGAATGTTTTATTAAACCGAATAATAATATAGATAACAACTGATTTATTAGGAGAGGATATCTTTTATGAAAAAGTTGTTATCTTTATTTTTGTGCCTTTGCTTTTTTATACCTGTAACAGCAAGAGCCGAAGCACCCCTTGAGTTGACAGCAAAATCGGCACTTTTAATGGAGGCATCTACCGGCACCATACTTTACGAAAAGAATTCCCATGACGCTTTGCCCCCTGCCAGCGTTACAAAAATTATGACACTTCTATTGGTTATGGAGGCTTTGGATTCAGGACAGTATACATTAGATGATATGGTATCTGTTTCACCATTGGCAGCATCTATGGGTGGCTCTCAGGTTTATTTGGAGGAAAACGAGCAGTTAAGTGTTCACGATATGATAAAAGCTGTAGCTGTAGCATCCGGAAATGATGCTGCCGTAGCTTTGGCTGAATTTACCGCAGGCTCTCACGAGGGATTTGTAAACAAAATGAACGAGCGTGCAAAGCAGCTTGGAATGAACGACACGCACTTTGTAAATTGCAACGGCTTAGATATTGACGGTCATGTTACATCTGCCCACGACATTGCAGTTATGTCTAAAGAATTGATGAAACACCCTAAAATCTTTGAATACACAACAATCTGGATGGATTCTTTAAGAGACGGAGCTTTTGGGTTGGTAAACACAAACAAATTAGTGCGTTTTTATCAAGGTGCAACAGGACTTAAAACAGGTTCCACAAGTGTTGCAGGCTTTTGTATTTCTGCCACCGCAAAGCGTGACGGTATGGATTTAATTGCAGTTGTTATGGGCTCACCTACATCAAAAGAACGCTTTGCTGATGCAACCAAAATGTTAGATTACGGTTTTGTAAATTACGGAATTTGTTCATCACTGGTAAGTGAAGAAGAACTTGCGCCTATTGCTTTGAAGAAAGGCATTAAAGACAATGTATCAATTGGTATGGCAGACGGTTTTTCACTTTTGATGGAAAAGTCAAAAATTGCGAACATAGAAAAGAAAATCACACTGCCCGACTATGTAAACGCACCTATTCACAACGGCCATAAGGTAGGCGAAGTGGAGTTCTTTTCAGAGGGGCAATCGGTTGGTAAATGCGACTTAGTAGCAAAAGAAGATATAAAAGCAGAAACTCCCTGGGGAATGTTCAAAAAAATAGGTTCATTTTTCCTGTACGGTAATTAAAAAAAGAGGCAGTTTATAACTGCCTCTTAATTTTGCTTCTTTACTATTTTATAATCATCCCCGTCACGAAAATAGGGACACTTTTTATATTTTGAGGACATTATTCTCATCATTTCATCCTCGTCAATATTTACATCGCACACATACATTTCGTATTCATCATCATATGTGTAGTTAACGCAATTTTCGCAAAGTATATCTGCCATACTTACTCCTTATTCACAACAGTTGAAATATCCACTTAAATCAACCGAATATTCGCCATTTGTTTCTTTAAATCTTGCCATTTTGTAATAGCTGTAAAGTTCGGGATTGTCACCGTAAACTGTCTTTATGCCACGCAAATCCGCAAGATTCAGCAAAGATTTTATTATGGATAGTTTTATTATAAGATTATCCTCTTCCGTTGCGAGAAAATCAAGGTACACCTTGTCCACCCTTAACTCTAAAGTGCCAACACCTAAATAGCGTTCTCCCTCTTTTGCGGTCATTATGATTTTGCCCTGTAAATTTTGCTGTGTGTTGAGTTTATTCAAAAAAGCGATTAAGTTATCGTTTATTTCCTCTTTTAGTATTGTCAGCACTTTTTTCACCGCCATTTAACAGATTGAGTTCACCCTCAGAAAGATGACGCCATTTTCCTTTCGGAAGATTTCCCAAAGTAACATTACCTATACTTACACGGGTTAGCTTGATAACAGGAAAACCAACAGCCTCGCACATTCTTCTTATCTGGCGGTTTTTACCTTCAGAAATTGTAATGTTTAACTGGGTGGTGTTTTCTCTTGTGTCGCCAATTTCAACCTTGGCAGGCTTTGTTACATATCCGTCTATTTCTACACCGCGCCGAAGCTGCATAACATGTCCCACATCTGGCGTACCGGAAACTATAGCCCGGTACTTTTTGGGAATATGCTGTTTGGGGTGCGTCATACGAAAAGCAAAATCACCATCATTGGTTAAAAGTAGCAATCCTTCACTATCGTAGTCAAGTCTGCCTACAGGGTAAAGGCGTGCGTCCACATCCGACACCAACTCTAAAACTGTCTTTCTGTCAAATTCATCCTTTACCGTTGTAACATAGCCTTTAGGCTTATTGAGCATAATGTAGTAAAGTTTCTTTTCAGGGCGGATAAGTTCACCGTCAAGAAAAACCTTATCGTTATCCTCATCCACTTTTGTACCAAGTTCTGTAACTATTTTTTTATTCACTTTAACCCTGCCTGCAAGTATTATGCTTTCAGCCTCACGGCGCGAAGCAACTCCACAGCGAGCCATATATTTTTGTAATCTTTCGGGCGTAGCCATTTTTTCCTCCGTAAAAGTTAATAAGGTTATTTTACTATATTTTTTTAAGATTCGCAACCGTATGTAAGTAACTTTTTAAAATTTTCAAAAAAGCCTGAACGCTCTACATGATAATCGACGCTGTTTTCTGCAACAAGCTCTATTGTCTTTTGCGGAATGTTTTTATAAAAAATTGTCATTTTTCCAATCACATCACCCTCTTTTACAGGCGCAGTAATTTGACTCGGCAGATTACATTCAACTGTGATATTTTTTAATTTTTCGTCTTTGTTTTCCGATATGTAAAAATCCTCTGTAGCCGCAACTCCCACAGAAACTGCCGAACCGTCAACAACAGGCACAGAATTAACTGTCATACCTTTTAAAATCACCGGAAAATACTCTGTGGTTTCAAAACCGTAGTCAAGCATTATTCTATGGTCATTCCAGTCATTGGGCGCGTTAAGTGTTACTGCAATTATTTTCACTCCGTTTCGTTCAGCAGCAGTAACCAAGCATCTTCCCGACTTCTTTGTAAATCCTGTTTTAACACCGATACACCCCTCATACATACGGAGCATTTTATTATGATTGGAAACAGTTTGTGTTCCGTCGATAATCGTTTTTGACTTTGTTGATACTATTTCAGAAAATTTAGGGTTGTTCATTGCCTCTTTTGTGATTATTGCAAGGTCATAGGCGGTTGTGAAGTGTCCTTCCTCATCAAGACCGTTTGGATTTTTAAAGGATGTATTAACTGCGCCAATCTCTTTTGCCCGCTCGGTCATAAGGTGCGCAAAATCCTCCACACTTCCCGATACTCCCTCGGCAATAGCAACGGCTGCATCGTTTCCTGACTGGAGCATAAGCCCGTAAAGCAAATCCTCCATTGTTACCTTTTGACCTGCCCTTAAATAAAGACTTGTGCCTTCTTTTTCTGCGGCATTTTTGGATACTGTTACCACTTTATTGAGTTCTGAATTTTCCAAAGCGACTAGAGCTGTCATTATTTTTGTTGTAGATGCCATCGTGTGCTGTTTTCCCATATTTCTTTCATAAATGACACGCCCTGTGGCAGCATCAATCACGCAAGCGCACTCAGCAGACAAAGATAATGCGTTTACATTTACTGGTTTTACACATACAAAAAAGCAAAGAAAAATCAAGCAAAATAAGCGTTTCAAAACAAATACCTCCGTGCATATTTACTAAATTATATGTGGTAAAATGATTAATTATTTGTTACATTTAAAAAAAAGCTTGGCAAAATTCACAATATATGGTATAATGAACTCAAAGAGGGAAAGTAATATAATATTCCTCTACAATGAAAAGGAGTGACGGTTTATGAAAATCACAATTACAGGTAAGCAGATCGACTTAACAGACGGCCTCAAAGCAAGAGTACAAGAAGCTTATACTAAGCTCGATAAGTACTTTACAAACGAAACAGAAGCTATAGTCACTTTAAGCGTACAGCGCGACGAACAGATTGTTGAAGCAACAATCCGTTCAGGTAATCTGATAATTCGTGTAGAAGAATCTACTCCCGATATGTATGTATCTATCGACACATCAGTGGACATCTTAGAGCGCCAGCTCCGTAAGAACAAAACAAGAATGGAAAAGAAAATGAAGCGCGAATTTACTGAAACAGTTATTTTTGACAAAATTCCCGCTTTACCCGTTGATGATGAGGATGTAAAAATCGTCAGAACAAAGGTTATCGAAACAAAACCCATGTCACCTGAAGAAGCAGTATTACAGCTCGACCTTATCGGTCACGAATTCTTTATCTTTACAAATGATAAAACAGGCGACAAGAACCTCGTTTACCGCAGAAAGAAAGGCGGTTACGGTTTAATCGAAATCGACTAATTACACTTCGGTGCCGTCGGGAAACCGACGGCACATTTTTGTAAATCGTGAGGAACATTTATGGAAACTCGTGCAAAAAAAATAATTAATAATAACAAAAAAGCATACCACGACTATTTTATTGACGAAAAGTTCGAAGCAGGTATTGAACTTTTTGGCACAGAGGTAAAATCAATCAGAGCCGGTCAGGTAAACTTAAAGGACAGTTATGTGTCCGTTAAAACAGGCGAAGCTATTATTTTAGGTATGCATATAAGCCCTTATGAAAAGGGAAATATTTTTAACAAAGACCCTTTGCGTCCAAGGCGCTTGCTTCTCCACAAAAAAGAAATAATGAAGCTCATTGGCAAAACAAAAGAAACAGGTGTGTCTTTAATTCCTCTTTCGGTTTATTTTCTCGGCAACAAGGTGAAAGTTGAGCTCGGTCTTGCCCGTGGTAAAAAAGCCTATGACAAGCGTGAGGCAATAGCCGAAAAGGATGCAAAACGAAATATGGACAGAGCTATGAAAGAAAGAATGCGATAAAAGGCGGTTTATCCGCCTTTTTTATTTGACAGTTTTCCTTTTATTTGATAAAATATAGTTAGTTATGAATAACCGAGGTGATACTGTGCGACAGTTTGATATAACAGGTATGAGTTGTGCGGCATGCTCCGCCCGTGTGGAAAAGGCCGTATCGGGATTAGATGGTGTTACAGAGTGTTCTGTAAACCTGCTTACCAATTCTATGAATGTAACAGGAACAGCGACTGATGACGATATAATAACAGCCGTTGAGAACGCAGGCTACAGCGCATCTGTAAAGGATGAAACAAAAAAAGAAACAGACGCTTTTTTAGATATAGAAACTCCCGTTCTTAAAAAAAGGCTTGTTTCTTCACTTTTCTTCCTTGCAGTTTTAATGTATATCTCTATGGGACACACTATGTGGGGTTGGCCGCTACCCTCTTTTTTTGTGGGTAATTATATCGCCATAGGACTTTTGCAGCTTTTGCTTACTATTGCAGTAATGTTTATAAACAAAAAATTCTTTATAAGCGGTACAAAAGCGTTGATTTCCCGAGCACCAAATATGGACACCTTAGTTGCTCTTGGTTCTGGTGCGGCGTTTGTTTACAGCACCTATGCCCTCTTTGCTATGACTGCTGAAGATGCCAATCATCACCACTTGATGCACGAATTTTATTTTGAGTCAGCGGCAATGATACTCGCTCTCATTACCGTGGGCAAAATGCTCGAGGCGCGCTCAAAAGGAAAAACTACAACCGCTCTGAAAAGCCTCATTGACTTAGCTCCTAAAACAGCATTGATTGATGTAGGCGGCGAGGAAAAAGAAATTCCCGCAAAAGAAATAAAAAAGGGCGATATTTTTATAGTAAAATCCGGTATGAGCTTTCCCGCTGACGGTATGGTTGTATCCGGACATTGTGCCGTTGACGAATCGGCACTTACCGGCGAAAGCATACCTGTCGATAAAGAAATGGGCGACAAAGTGTCCTCTGCTACAATCAACAAATCAGGTTTCGTGCGTTGTCGTGCCGAAAAAGTTGGCGAAGACACCGCACTTTCACAGATTATTAAGCTCGTTAGTGACGCATCTGCCACAAAAGCACCTATTGCAAAAGCGGCAGACAAAGTTTCAGGCGTATTCGTTCCTGTTGTAATGGGAATTGCACTTGTAACAATTATTGCATGGCTTATCGCAGGTTATGGCATAGGATTTGCATTAGCCCGAGGAATATCTGTGCTTGTTATAAGCTGTCCTTGCGCTTTGGGACTTGCTACACCTGTGGCAATTATGGTATCAAGCGGCGTTGGCGCAAAATTCGGCATACTCTTTAAAAATGCTGTTTCTATCGAGGCTGCAGGCAAAATTACAACGGTTGCACTTGACAAAACCGGCACAATAACCAAGGGCGAACCCGTGGTCACAGACATTATTCCTGCAGATGGCGTTACCGACCTGCTTAATTATGCCTACTCATTAGAAATTAAAAGTGAACATCCTTTAGCTCGCGCAATCGTTAAAAAAGCCGAGGAAGAAAACCTCGAAATAAAAGAAAGTTTTGATTTTTCTGTAACTTCCGGAAACGGTCTTGAGGCAAATATTGACGGACACCACATCGTGGGCGGAAATTTGCGATTTATTTCAAAATTTGCAACAGTTCCCGGCAACTTAGTGGTTGCTTACGAAAAATTAGCTGAGGAAGGAAAAACACCTCTTTTCTTTACCAAAGATAAGGAGTTTTTGGGTATTATTGCCGTGGCTGATGCCATAAAAGAAGACAGCCCACAGGCAATAAAAGAGCTAAAAGGAATGGGAATTCGCGTTGTTATGCTCACAGGCGACAACGAAACAACCGCCCAAGCTGTTAAAGAACAGGTTGGGGTTGATGAGGTAATATCAAATGTAACACCTGCTGGAAAAGAAGAAGTTATAAGAAAGCTTAAAGCTGACGGCAAGGTTGCAATGGTAGGTGACGGCATTAACGACGCCCCTGCTTTAACCTCTGCAGACATTGGTATTGCAATAGGCGCAGGAACAGATATTGCCATAGATGCTGCCGACATCGTGCTTATGAAAAGCAGTATTTTGGATGTTCCTGCGGCGATACGCTTAAGCCGTATGACGCTTAAAAACATTTACGAAAATCTTTTCTGGGCATTCATTTACAACACTATAGGCATTCCTGTGGCGGCAGGTTTACTGATTCCTGCATTCGGAATTCAGCTTAACCCCATGATAGCGGCAGCCGCTATGAGTTTATCAAGTTTTTGTGTGGTAACAAACGCATTAAGGCTTAATTTTAAGGATATTAAAAATGCAAAGCATGATACGAAAATCAAAGCAAAAAAGGAGAAAAAAACAATGGAAATTACACTTAAAATAGAAGGTATGATGTGTCCTCACTGTGAAGCAAGGGTAAAATCTTCATTAGAGGCAATTGACGGTGTAACTGAAGTTATACCCTCTCACACAGATAAAAAAGCAATAGTTAAACTTTCTAAAGAAATAGATGTTAATATTTTAAAAGAAACTGTTGTGGCTCAGGGTTATCAGATTGTTGACTAATTTTGTAAGTTGTGTTAAAATAATTATATGAGGTGTTTATATGATTATTAAAGAATCAGCTGAGAATTATTTAGAAACTATACTCGTATTAAAAAATAAAAAAGGTAATGTGAGAAGTATTGATGTAGCACACGAGCTTATGGTATCAAAACCCAGCGTTTCCGTGGCTATGAAGAACTTTCGTGAAGAGGGTTACATCACAGTAGACGCTGACGGTAGTCTATCGCTTACCGAAAAAGGGCTAAAAATTGCAGAGCGTGTATATGAGCGCCATCAGGTAATAACCGAAGCCTTAATGGCAATCGGCGTTGATGAAATTACAGCAAAAGAGGACGCCTGTAAAATCGAACATGATATAAGTAACGCTACATTTGAAAAATTAAAAGCGTTTATAAAAAACAAGTGAGGAAATATCCTCACTTGTTTTTTATAGCTCTATTTTTGCAAGCCCCGCTTCAGAAGTTTCTTTATATCTACAGGACATATCGTGGCCTGTTTCTTTCATTACTTTAACTACCTTGTCAAATGATATTTTTCTTGTGTCTGACAAAAAGCTTGCAAGGTTAACGCCGTTAATAGCTCTCATTGCCGCTACGGCGTTTCTTTCGATACAGGGTATTTGCACATATCCGCCTATCGGGTCACAGGTTAGACCTAAGTGATGTTCTATTGCCATTTCGGCTGCGTACTCTATCTTATCAATTGTTAAATCAAAGAGTTCTGCCAGCGCCGCTGACGCCATAGCGCAGGCACTGCCGATTTCCACCTGGCAACCGCACTCAGCACCTGATATAGATGCGTTTGTTTTAATGAGATTTCCTATTAAGCCTGCAGTTTCTAATGCGTGGATAATTTCTTTGTCGGTGTATTCGTTTTTCTTTTGATAATAATACATCACAGCAGGCAAAACACCTGATGCACCGCAAGTAGGAGCAGTAACTATTTTTTCACCTGATGCGTTCTGCTCGCTCACAGCAAAAGCATAGGCACACACTACCCTGTTTTCTTTAGTTTGGGCGCTTTCGTCTATATGCTGAACATTGTATAAGTATTTTGCTTTTTTCTGTACACCAAGACCACCAGGCAGTACTCCTTCATCCTCCAAACCGTTTTCAATGGAGTTTTTCATTTCCTGCCAGATATTTTCCATAAATTTATAAAAATCTTTATTTTCATTTTCTTCAACATACTGCCAAAGCCTTTTCTTTTTTTGACGGCAATAATCTGCTATTTCACGGAAAGAAGTCTCTTTGTATATTTCTTTTTTCTCAACAAGCTTTTCGCCCTCAAACTGAATGCTTCCTCCGCCCACGCTGTAAATCCTTGAGGAATCTATAATTTTGCCGTCCTTTAGAGCTTTTATGTCCATAGTGTTCGGGTGCTTTATTTTTCCGCCGTTATGATTATATTCAATAGTGCACGGTTTGGGCGCAAATGTCTTTTTTATAACCGAAGCAGTTCCGTGACCTTTTCCCGTTTTGGCAAGAGAACCGTAAAGAGTTACTGAAAACTCATCTGCATTTTTGTGCTTGTCCTTGAAAATAATACAGGCACGCTCAGGGCCTATGGTATGTGAGCTTGACGGACCTCTGCCTACTTTGTAAAGCTCTGTCAGGCTTTCCATACCACGAGGAGTTTCTGCAATTTTTGTTTCCTCTCCAAAAAAGTACGACATACTAACGCCAAAAATTTCGGAAAGCCTTACAAAATTTTGGGTAGAAGGAACTGAAATCCCTGTTTCCCACTTTGATACCGCCCTGTTTGAAATGCCAAGCATTTTTCCAAGGTCACTTTGAGAAATTTTATGTTTTTTCCTTAAATTGTATATTTTTTGTGAAAAATCTTTCATATTATCACCCATTGCTATTATTACAAAATTTTAATAGAACTTACAAGGCAAATTTTACTATAATTTTCCACGAAAATCAACCAAAGGTTGATGACGGCTTTCACCCCACATTTAGTTTTAAAACCGCTGTAATATATCAATTACATTCACACGGCAAATCCACCAAAATTACATCGCCTATTACCTTTACACGACACCATTCTATTACCAGCTCGTCTTTTTTGTTGAAATTTATAAATTTCATTTTTCCGGGCACTATAATTGCCTCAATTTCACCCTTGCAAAGACTCACTTCAACATCGCACACAAATCCCAACCGACATCCGTTGTTTATGTTTATAACTTCCTTTTGTCTCAACATTCCTGCTCTTTGCATAATAAATCACCTCGCTGTTATAATATTAAAAGTAGTTGAATAATATGAAACATCAAAGCGAAAACTAACCACATACAAAGAAAGTGTGCCCGCCACTTTCTTGTGAAAATTTGTGGGAGAAAGGTTGGTATTATGAAATTTTTGGATAACCTCTGTCTTATTCTTGTTATTGTCGGCGCACTGAACTGGGGCTCAATCGGACTTTTTGGTTTTGATTTTGTAGGCTATCTTTTCGGTGGTCAGATGTCCATGATAAGCAGAACTATTTTTGCACTTGTAGGCCTTGCAGGTCTGTGGTGCATTACTCTTCTTTTTAAAGACAAAGTTCCTCAGGGCGAAAGATGAAATTAAACCATTACAGCACGGCATTTTTGCTGTGCTGTAATCTTTTTGTAAAATTATTTAAAAATATACTTCCC
Organism: Clostridia bacterium; assembly: GCA_017629115.1. GTDB lineage: Bacteria > Bacillota > Clostridia > UBA1381 > UBA9506 > Congzhengia. The sequence continues at coordinate 10,771 of JAGBXV010000071.1, forward strand.
TTTTTTAAAACTTTATGTTATAATTACTTTGTATATTAATGTTTGTATATACATAAGGCATTATCGCAAGCCTGTGTGCGACAATGTTTAATATATCGCAGGCAGAAAGGTTCAGGTTAAATTTATGGCTATTAAAACCGAAAATGAAAACGGCGCTATTGTTTTATCAGATAATGTAATTGCCAGAATAGCAGGCGTAGCTGCTTCTAAATGCTACGGTGTTGTTGGTATGGCTTATAAAAATGCTACTGACAGTATCGCTTCACTCCTAAAGTGGGATTCTATCACAAAAGGTATAAAAGTTTCTACGGATGAGGAAAAAATCACCATAGATTTACATGTTATTGTTGAATACGGTGTGAATGTTAACGCAATATGCGAAAGCATCATAGAACAAGTAAGATACGCCGTTGAAGACGCTACAGGCTTTAAGGTTGGGAACATCAATGTTAACGTCGAAGGCGTTAGGGTTAGTTAATTCGGAGGTGCACTATTTTGTTATACACTGCTGATTATGAAGTATTGAGCCGTGCTTTTGTGTCCGGCGCCAACAAACTTTGTAATAATAAAATTATATTAAATGATTTGAATGTATTCCCTGTTCCTGACGGTGATACAGGCTCAAATATGTCAATGACTATTTCTGCTGCCGTTAAGGACATTTTATCAAATAATTACACAACAGTTGACAAAACAATGTCTGCTGTTGCTTCGGCGTCTCTTCGTGGTGCACGCGGTAACTCCGGTGTAATTTTATCCCAGATTTTCCGTGGTATGTCAAGAAGATTGGCAGGACTTGAAACTGCTAATGCAAAAGACATTGCCGAGTGTTTCAAAGAAGGCGTTGTTGCAGCTTACAAGGCTGTAATGAAGCCTATGGAGGGTACTATCCTTTCTGTTGCAAGAGATACAGCTGACGCAGCACTGGAAGCTGCCGAGACCACAGAAGATATTGTTGAAATTGTAAGGATTGCAACATGCGCTGGTCAGGAAAGCTTAGCTCGTACACCCGAGTTGTTGCCCCAGTTAAAGGCAGCAGGAGTTGTTGACTCCGGTGGTCAGGGTCTTGTTTACATTTTAGAGGGTGCTTTAGAATATCTTGAAACAGGCAAAATTATTGAGCTCAACGAAAGTCAGGTTAGCGTCAACACCGCAATCGATAAAAAAGTAGTTGATGCAAACATCAAGTTTTTGTATTGTACAGAATTCCTTATTAACAAAGGCGATGCTCCCTCTTCTGTTGCACTTTTCCGTGACAGAATCGAGATAAAGGGCGACTGTATGGTTGTAATCGACGACGATGATGTTGTTAAGGTACACATTCATACAAATAATCCCGGTTATGTTATTGAGGAAGCTTTAAAGATAGGCGAGCTTATAAATATTAAAATCGACAATATGAAATATCAGCACGACGAAGGCGCATCAGAAGCCGAAGCGGAAGCTCCCAAGGCTCCTGCTAAGGAAGTTGGTTTTGCCGCTGTTGCTGCCGGCGACGGTTTGGAAAGCATTTTCCTTGATATGGGTGTTGATAAGGTTATCAAGGGCGGTCAGACAATGAACCCCTCAACAGATGATATTTTATCCGCAGTTGAAGCTATAAATGCAAAGACAGTATTTATTCTTCCCAATAATAAAAATATCATTATGGCAGCAAAGCAAGTTGTTGACCTTACTGAGACTAACATTGTTGTTTTGGAAACACGCTCTGTTCCCGAAGGAATCTCTGCGCGTCTTGCTTTTGACCCTGCTGCTTCAATTGACGACAATATAGCTGCAATGAACGAAGCTATCGAAAACACCAAAACAGGCTCGGTAACTTATTCAGTAAGAAACTTCACATTTGAAGATAAGGAATATCCCGAAAACACAATTATGGGTCTTGCCGAGGGCAAAATCTCCGTTGTAGGTGACGATTCATTTGTTGTGTTAAAGGAACTCCTGGAAAAAGCCGTTGATGATGACAGTGCAATTATCAGCATTTATCTTGGCGGCGAAATCAAAGAAGAACAGTTAGAAGCCATCTCAGAAGAGTTAGAGGAATTATACCCTGACCTTGATGTGCTTGTTTATATGGGCGGTCAGCCTTTGTACGACTTTATTTACTCCGTTGAGTAAGGTGATTTTATGTCAGACTTTTTAAAGCAAGATATTACAACTTTACACGGTATTGGACAAAAGCGTGCGGAATCTTTCCGCACGCTTGGTGTTTTTACTGTAGAAGATTTATTGCGCTTTTATCCGAGAACTTACGAAGACCGTACAACCGTCAAAAAAATCGCAGAAATCAAAGACGGTGATACTGTTTGCGTACGCGCCCGTGCTGTTTCTCCTATACGCGAAAACTATGTAAGGAAAAATATGTACCTTTGCTCAGTAAAAGTTTCTGACGGCACAGGTTTTTTGGAAATTGTTTGGTTTAACAACCGTTACATAAAAAATATGTTTGATATTAAAAAAGAGTATGTTTTCTTTGGCAAAGCAACATACTCAAAAAGAATGCAGATGCACTCGCCTCTTTTTGAGGAAACGGATAAAAACATTTTAACAGGGAGAATTTTTCCTGTTTACAGTATGACATCTGCTTTGACGCAGAAGAATATAATTTCTGCGGTTTCTGATGCACTACGCAAGTCAGAACCGGAAGAAACTCTACCCGATTCCTTGCGCCAAAAATATAATCTCTGTTCCCTTGCATACGCTTTGAGAAATATTCACTTTCCTAAGGACGCAGAGGCTTTATCAATTGCAAAGCGAAGGCTTGCTTTTGAGGAGTTATTTATTTTCCAGACAGCACTCAGGTATCTTCGCGAGGACAGGTCGGATTCTGTTTCCGTTTCACTGGATAAAACCCAATATGTGAACGATTTTATCGCTTCACTCCCCTATCCTCTAACAGGTGCACAAGAAAGAGTTATAAAAGAAATATGTAGAGACATAAGAAAAACCTCACCAATGTCACGATTGGTGCAAGGTGATGTTGGTTGCGGCAAAACAATGATTGCAGCAGCCGCTATGTTTGTGTGCGCCCGTTCCGGCTACACCTCTGCTATGATGGCACCCACAGAAATTTTAGCCATGCAGCACTACGAAACTTTGACAGAACTTTTTAAACCTTTTGATATTAATGTTGCGCTAATTACAGGCTCTATGACTCAAAAAGAGCGTAACACCATAACATCAGATATATTATCCGGCAAGGTAGATGTTATTGTTGGCACACACGCTTTAATCAGCGAAAAAACGGAATTGGGCAATCTCGCTTTGATTGTCACCGATGAACAGCACAGATTCGGCGTAGTCCAAAGAAAGTCATTACAGGAAAAAGGCAAAAATCCCCACACCCTTATAATGACAGCCACCCCTATTCCGAGAACTTTGGCATTGATTCTTTACGGAGATTTGGATATATCTGTAGTTGATGAGCTTCCTCCCGGAAGAAAAAAAATAGACACCTTCGTTTTAGGCGAGGAAATGAGAGCTCGTATTAACGCATTTTTAAAGAAAGAAATAGATGCAGGCAGGCAGGCATACATCGTTTGTCCTGCTGTTGAACCTTCTGAAATAGATGGTTTAAAAGATGTTGTTTCACATACCGAAGAGTTAAAAAAACTTTTTGGCAACAGCGTGCAGTACCTGCACGGTAAAATGAAACCCAAGGAAAAAGACGAAATAATGCGCCGGTTTAAAGACGGAGAAATTAAAATTTTAGTTGCCACCAGCGTTATTGAGGTTGGCGTAAATGTTCCAAACGCCTCAGTTATTGTCATCGAAAACGCAGCTCGATTTGGACTTTCGCAGTTGCATCAACTTCGTGGCCGTGTTGGACGAGGTGCAGACAAAGCGTATTGTATTCTTTTTCCCGGAGAAAATGTTGCACCTGATACCCCCCGTATGGCAATTATGAAAAAAAGCTCTGACGGCTTTGTAATCGCAGAAGAAGACCTAAAACTTCGCGGACCCGGAGAATTTTTCGGTGCCCGACAAAGTGGTCTTATGTCTTTTAAGATTGCTAACATTTACTGCGATAAGGAATTACTGGCTGAAACAAGCAAAGCGGCAAATGAAATTTTGCAGTCCGACAGAAAGCTTAAAAAGTGCGAAAACGCGACAATTTACAACGAAATATTAAGGATTTTTAACACTAAGATTACATTTAGTTGACTTTTTACTAATATACTTGACATTATTTTTATTTAGTATAAAATATAAATTGATAATATGTCTAAGTTGGAGGAAATGTTTTGCGAGTTATTTCAGGTAGCGCACGAGGCAAAAAACTTGAATGCCCCGAGGGCATTGATATACGCCCCACTTTGGACAGAGTTAAAGAATCAGTGTTTAATATGATAGCCTTTGACATTGCCGGCGCTACAGTATTGGATTTGTTTTCAGGCAGCGGTGCTTTGGGAATTGAAGCACTCAGCCGAGGAGCTTCTCATTGCGTATTTGTTGATAAGTCTTCACAATCAATTGACGCTACTCAAAAAAACATCGAGGCTACTCGTTTTGGTGACGCATCTTGTGTGATAAACACCGACAGCATTGAATTTATCAAAAAAACTGACAAAACTTTTGACATAATTTTTATTGACCCACCGTATGAATCCGAGCTTTATGAAAGCTCACTTCGTGCAATAAAGGACTCAGGTATTTTATCGGATGACGGTTTTATCGTTTTGGAATACGATATAAACATCACTCCCATCTTTGAAACTACGGGGTTCGAAATCGTAAAAGATAGAAAATACGGCAGGGTAAAAATACTCATAATGAAGGAGTGAATACCTTGAAAATTGCAGTTTATCCAGGAAGCTTTGACCCTGTTACCTGCGGTCACTTAGACATTATTAAACGAAGCTGCAAGCTTTTTGACAAGGTTATTGTGGCAGTACTTAACAATTCTTCAAAATCTCCTTTGTTTTCATTTGACGAACGCGTAGAGCTTATAAAGAAATGCATCACCGATATACCTAATTGTGAGGTGCAGTCCTTTGGCGGACTTTTGGTTGACTTTGTAAAAAAATCAGGAGCAAACACAATAATAAAGGGTTTGCGTGCTATATCCGACTTTGAATATGAATTTCAGATGGCGATGCTTAATAAAAAGCTCGCTCCGGACATTGAAACTGTTTTTATGGTAACCAACTTAAATTGTTTATATATTAGTTCAAGTGTGGTTAAAGAAATTTGCCATTTTGGCGGCAACGCCGAAGGTCTTATTCCCAGTGAAATCATTAAGGATATTAAGGATAAAATCGAAAAGGAGTGTTGATCATGGACATTGAACAGATCATGAATGAAATCGAGGAAAAAATTGACGGTTGTAAAACTATTCCGATTTGGGGACGCGGTATCATTGACAAGGACGAAATCCTTGACCTTATTCAGGATATGAGAAACAAATTCCCCGAAGAAATGAAACAGGCTAAATGGGTAAAGGAAGAGCGTCATAGAATTATTAGCGACGCACAGAAAGAAGCTGCAGCCATGATTAAGGCTACAGAAGAAAAAATTGCTGCAATGGTTAACGAACACGATATAACACAGCAGGCTTATGCAAAAGCTAACCAGATTGTTGACAGCGCTCAGCAGAACTCAAGAGAAATCAGACTTGGCGCTAATCAGTATGCTGATGATGTACTTCGCGCTTTGGAAGAAGAACTCATCAAAACAGCAGAAGCAATCCGTGCTAACAGAAACGGCAGCAGATAATAACGGACATACGGTGCGGAAAACTCTTCCGCACCTTTGTTTTAAAATGAGTTAGTATATTTTTATAACCCGACCATATAATATACCATATTTTTATATAAAAAAGAGGTATATTACATGAAAAAAATCCTTAAGGCAATCTTTATTATTGCTATTCCGATTATTGTTGGAGCGGTTTCCGGCTTTTTAACCAGAAACAATGTTTATATTTATGATGTTCTTATAAAGCCTCCCTTTGCACTTCCCAACTATCTCTTTTCAGTTGTGTGGGGTGTTTTGTACCTTACCATGGGAATTGCTTTGTATTTATTCATAAATTCAAACACGAACAAAAGTATGATAGACGACGGCGTTACTCTGTTTGCATTTCAGCTTTTACTTAATTTTTTCTGGTCGATTATATTTTTCAATCTCGGAATGTACTTTCTGGCATTTTTACTGTTAGTCGCACTGTTTATATTCGTTGCAATAACAGTAGCTACATTTTATAACACGAGAAAATCCTCCGGCATATTACTTATTCCATATCTTTTGTTTTTGGTTTATGCCGGTTACTTAAATTTCAGTATATGGTATTTAAATATGTAATCCACTATGAGGTGATTTAATGTCAACTTCCACATCACAAAAGAGAAAAACTAAAAAAAGTACAATGAACAAAAAAGGAAAGATTATTCTTGCTGCAATCCTTTGTGTGGCTGTGATTTTAGTTTCATTTTTAGGCTTTGCAGTACAGCAGCTTACATACGATAAGGTTTACGCCGGTGTGTATATTAATAATGTTGATATATCCGGTTTGACAAAAGAACAGTTGGCTGCAAAAATTCCCGAAATTTTTGACAAACAGCTTTCTAAAACAATTACGCTTAAAATAAGCAACAGCGAATATACCTTTGAATCCTTATCGTTAGTTCCTGCTTTGGATACACAAGCGATGACTGACGAGGCTTTTTCTTACGGCAGAACTGAAAGCTTATTAGGCAGATTCGGCGAAATAAGTTCATTGAAGAAAAATCCTGTTTCTGTTCCTTTTATGCTGTGCTTTGATGAGCGCGAAATTGTAGAGCTCATAGGTAAGGCAACAGAGTCTTTAGACATTACTGCTGTACCCAACTCCATTGAATACGGCGAAAATTTGCTGATAATCACACGAGGTACAGCCGGCTACGGCGTATTGTTTGACGAGGTTAAACTGGCAATTTCAGACTGTATATTAAATGACAAAACAGTAGCTAAGGTAGAATTTAAATACATTGAGCCTGAAGAAATCACATACGATTACATAAAGCGTCACACTTCCGAAAAGCCCGTTGACGCAAGCTACACAATAGAAAATCACAGAATCAGCTATGTTGAAAGTATGCCCGGTGTATCACTTAGTAAAGGTGATTTAGAAAAGGCAATAAAAAATTCAGGTGGCGATGTAATCACTGTTCCTGCTAAAATTAAACAGCCATCAGTTTCCTCTGAAGATTTAAGAAAAACTATTTTAGCTGATGAATTAGGTAAATTTTCTACTGACTACTCTTCTTCAAGCGCAGACCGAGCTTTCAATATAAAACTTGCCTGCGAAAAAATTAACGGTTACATATTGCAGCCCGGCGAAGAGTTTTCATATAACGATGTAGTAGGTCCAAGAACCGCAGAAAGGGGTTTTCGCATTGCCAATGTGTATGTAGGAAACACTGTTCAACCCGGTATTGGCGGCGGTATTTGTCAGGTGTCCTCTACTATGTATAACGCAGTAATTTTTGCAGACTTGGAAATTACCGAAAGAAGAAATCACACTCTACCTGTTTCGTATGTTCCTATGGGAAGAGATGCTACCGTTTCTTACGGCTCTACAGACTTTAAATTTAAGAACAACACATCAAACCCTGTAGAAATCAGAGCTATTGCCGATGGTGGTATAAATACAATAGTTATTTTGGGTACTGACGAGCACCCCGAAAGAGAAATAAAGATTGTAACCTCATGCACTGGTACATCTTCTCCCAAGGTAGTAATTCAAAAAAGCTCAGAGATTTTAGAGGGAGAAATCAAGGTGGAAAGCTCCGGCACAAACGGAAGCTCTTATGCAGCTTATAAAGTTGTGTACGAAAATGGTGTTGAAATTTCACGCACAAAGTTACCCAACAGTACATACCGCGGCAAAGACAGAGTGGAAATTCACGGCACTAAAAAGCCTGAACCTGTAGAACCCCCACAAAGCGAGCCGGAAGCACCCAAAACAGAGCCTGTTGCTCCTCCTGCTCCCACAGAAAACCCAGAAACTCCTGCAGAATAGGTGATACTAATGAAATCAAAGGTTGTATATATTTGTTCCGAATGCGGATACGAATCTGCAAAATGGATAGGAAAATGCCCCGATTGCGGCGGTTGGAATACATTGGCTGAGGAAGTTGTAGTGACTTCTAAAACCTCTAAAAAAGTTACTCAATCCTACTCTTCCCCCGTTAAGCTTTCAACAGTAAGCACAACTAAAGACACCCGCATAATCTGCGGCATTGGTGAGCTTGACAGAGTTTTAGGCGGCGGAATTGTACAGGGTTCTTTAGTTTTAGTTGGTGGTGAGCCTGGTATAGGCAAATCAACCATTCTTTTGCAGCTTATAAAATCCTTAGAAAAAAACACAAGTTTTTTCTATGTTTCAGGTGAGGAATCGGAAAAACAGCTTAAAATGCGTGCAGACCGTCTGGGAATAACTCAGGATTTTTACCTTTTATGTGAAACCGATATTAACTCAGTAATTAAAAATGCCGAGGATTTAAAACCTGATATTTTAATAGTAGACTCAATACAGACAATGTATAATCCCGACATTGCATCCGCTCCGGGAACTGTAAGTCAGGTGCGTGATGTAACACTTTCTTTGATGAAATTTGCCAAGGAAAATTCCATTGCCGTGTTTATCGTGGGCCATGTTACTAAAGACGGTAATCTGGCAGGTCCTAAGGTTTTGGAGCATATGGTTGACTGTGTGCTTCACTTCGAGGGCGAGCGCCATCAAAGTCATAGAATTTTAAGAGCTGTTAAAAACCGTTTTGGTTCAACAAACGAAATCGGCGTTTTTGAAATGACGGGCGAAGGTTTAAAGGAAGTCAAAAACCCCTCCTCTATGATGTTGGAGGGCAGGCCTGAGAAAACATCCGGCTCGACTGTGATTTGCACATTAGAAGGAACAAGACCCCTTTTGGCCGAAGTCCAGTCTTTAGTTGCACAAACATTCTTCCCTGCTCCGCGCAGAATGATGACAGGCGCTGATTTTAACAGGGTTAATATGCTGATTGCGGTACTTGAAAAGCGCGTTGGCTACAACCTTTCAAATCAGGACATATATGTCAATATGGTTGGCGGAATTAAAATATCCGAACCTGCAGCAGATTTGGGTATAATATGCGCTATGGCATCAGCTTTTAAAAATGCTGAAATTGCTCCGGATATTGCACTAATCGGCGAAGTTGGTTTAACTGGTGAATTACGAGCTGTAGTTCAGCTTGAGAAGCGCCTATCTGAGCTTTCAAAGCTTGGTTTTACAAAGTGTATTGTCCCATATTCTAACAAAAAAGGATTAAACATTCCTGACGGACTTGATGTTTTATTTGCTAAAAATGTTGAATCTGCATTGAAAATATTATTTTAAAAAAACGAGCGTATCGTGCGATACGCTCGTTTTTTTTACTTATTGTAAATTAGTTTTTGCACCGCTGGGACTTTAAATAAAAGTGTCGCCCCGACCGTTGTGAGTATCAGTTCAGGCAACATATAGCTTCCGTTATAAACTAAAGAATACAAATATACATTCCAGCCATCAGGACACCAAACTGCAAATACAATAGAGCCTGAAATAAAGTGTGAAACAAATCTCACCACACAGGACAGAGCTACTCCTGCGCACATACCAAAGGTGCCGTGTTTTCTGAAAACGCCAGCTAGACCAATTGCCCCAAAAGCAATTATGTAGTCAAAAACCAAGCAACCAACCCATGTTGCAGCCGTCATTCCGTACCCCATAAGCACACCTAAATCAAGTGCAATTTGCACGCAGGCATACAAAAGAGATGTTATAAGTCCTGTTTTTGTTCCGTAGCAAATTGCCACAGCGGCAACAGGCAGCATACTTAAAAGTGTAATTGAACCACCCAAAGGTAGTTGATACACCTTTACCATAGAAAGAACTGCAGATAATGCAATCATTACAGCAGACAGTGTTAATTTTTTAAGTTTCATAAATATGTCCTTTCGTATTTTTCTCTTTTTTTGCGCAAAAAAGGTGCAACCCAATTCGGATTGCACCTAAAAATACGAAAGATGAAAAGTAACTCCCTTCGTTGGCATTACCCAAATCAGGTTATGAGGGTCGAAGTTAGATTACTTCATCTCAGCCCGCCTACGGGCTCCCCTGTTAACGATTAAATTATAGCATTGATTTATTCTTCTGTCAAGAGGTTATTTTCTGTTTTGGCAATTTCCTCCACAGGAGGCGCCGCATCAGAATTATAAGGCAACACAATGGTAAATGTGCTTCCTTTTTCTTCTTCGCTTGATACCTCAATATAACCGTTGTGAAGCTTAACGGCGTCCATCGCAATAGAAAGACCCAAACCCGTACCGCCTGTGTCCCTTGCACGAGCTTTGTCCACACGGTAGAATCTGTCAAATATTTTTTGTATTTCTTCTTTCGGAATACCAATACCCGTATCTGTTATCCTTATCAAAACATTGCCCAAATCGCGCATAATCTCCATTTTTACACTACCGCCGTTTTCGGTATATTTGATGGAGTTATCGGCAATATTGTAGATTGCTTCCGTAATACTGTCACGGTCTACAGGAATTAGCACATCGTCATCCGGCTTGTTGAGAACAAAAGAAATTTCTTTGTTTTCAGCTAAGGGCATCAGCTTTTCATAAATCTCCGAAACAATATTATTGATTGAAACCATATCTATCTGGAGTTTACTTGTCTGGTCCATTTTGGTAAGGTCTAAAAGTCTTTGAACAATTCTTGTAAGTCTTTCAACTTCTGCACCCATATCATTAAGGAATTCCTTGACAAACTGAGGGTCAGGATGTGGCGTTTGTATAAGGGAATCGGACAGAAGCTTTATAATGGAAAGAGGCGTTTTGAGTTCGTGGGAAGCATCAGAAACAAAGGAACGACGCTTTTCCTCCAGTTCGTCCACTCGCTCTATTAGTTCATTGAACGCAACTACCAACTCGCCTACTTCATCACTGCTGTCAACTTCACATTTCTGAAGCTTGTCCTTAGGCATATTTTTAATAAATGTGGTTAGCTTTACAATTGGTTTCGTTAAAAGTGTAGCAACAAACACACTTAGCACAAACACAAACATGATTATAATAACACCAAAAATTAAAATCGCCCAGGTAACATGATTTACAATTTCGTCAATATCTTCACCTGAAGAAGCCACAAAAACAGAGCCTATTGTCTTTTGGTCTTTTACTATAGGAACTGCTGCTTCTATTACCCATTCGCCGTCTTTTTCGTAGTACGACGAGGTGTTTTTGTTGTTTACCAATACTTCTGTAATTGATTCATAAACCAGCAGTTTGCCGACATAACTTTCCTCGCTAAATGAGTCATAGTAGGCTTTTGTCTGGCTGTCTGTTATGATAACACGAAATCCACTCTCAATAGGCATTGTTTCCATACTCTGAGCTATTTTGTATTCATCAAATGTATCAATATCAATACTGGCAACCACATTTGCACGCATTAGTACCTCAAGCTTTTTTTGCTCCAAAAGGTAAGTGCGCAGAGTGCTGATTGTATATGTAGCCAAAATAACCAAAACCAACACAGCAATGACTAAATATGTGGCTACAATTTTGTTTTTTATACTGAATAAATTATCTTTAAACCTCTTTAAAATAGTAACCTACCCCCCATTTTGTATGTATATAACGAGGTTCGGCGGGGTTTTCTTCGATTTTTTCACGGAGACGGCGAACATGTACATCAACAGTTCTTACATCACCCGGATAGTCGTAACCCCATACAATATCCAAAAGGTTTTCTCTTGAATATACCTTGCCAGCATTGCATACAAAAAGGTCAATTAAGTCAAACTCTTTAGCAGTGAGTTCAACAATTCTGTCACCTATGCTTACGCGTCTTAAATTATAATCCAATTCAATACTGCCAACAGTAATTGAAGTGTCTTTTTTGTTAACGCTTTCAACAGGTGTCATGCGGCGTAAAACCGCCTTAACGCGAGCCTTTAACTCCAAAATATTAAAAGGTTTGGTAAGATAGTCGTCTGCGCCATATTCAAGACCTAAGATTTTGTCCATATCTTCATTTTTAGCTGTTAGCATAATGATAGGAACATTGGAAAATTCACGGATTTTCTGGCATACTTCGTAACCGTCGATTTTAGGAAGCATAAGGTCTAAAATAACAAGGTCTACGCTTTTATCATAAGCCATTTTTATTGCTTCTTCGCCATCGTATGCGCACACTACGGAATATCCGTCCTGCTCAAAATTATACTTTATACCTTTTACTAAAAGCTTTTCGTCATCAACTATAAGTATTTTCATGGATTTGCCTCCATTCAAGTTATGTAGAATTAAAGGGATGCTTTGATTTCGTCAACCTTATCGAGTCTTTCCCAGGGAAGGTCAACATCTGTCCTTCCGAAGTGACCGTACGCCGCTGTCTGTTTATAAATAGGACGACGAAGGTCTAACATCTTAATAATACCTGCAGGACGAAGGTCAAAGCATTTTTTAATTACTTCATTTATCTTGTCTACAGATATATGCTCTGTGCCAAATGTTTCTACTGAAACAGATACAGGCTCAGCAACACCGATAGCGTAAGCAATCTGTACTTCGCATTTGTCACAAAGGCCAGCGGCTACGATGTTTTTAGCTACATATCTGCCTGCGTATGCTGCACTTCTGTCAACCTTTGTGGGGTCTTTTCCTGAAAATGCACCGCCACCGTGACGAGCGTAGCCGCCGTAAGTGTCAACAATAATCTTTCTGCCTGTGTGACCTGAGTCACCATTAGGTCCACCAACAACAAAGCGGCCAGTGGGATTTATGTAGTACTTTGTATCTTCTCTTAGGAGTTCTGCGGGAATAGTGGTTTTTATAACCTTTTCTATCATATCGCGCTCAATTGTAGCGTGGTCAACATCTTCGCCGTGCTGAGTAGAGATAACAACAGTATCTATATATGCAGGCTTACCCTGTTCATCATAAGCTACTGTTACCTGTGATTTACCGTCGGGACGAAGGTATGTAAGCAGGCCTTCCTTTCTTACCGCTGTTAATTTTCTTGTAAGTTTGTGCGCAAGGCTTATTGCCAAAGGCATATATTCCTCTGTCTCGTTACAAGCGTAACCAAACATCATACCCTGGTCACCTGCACCAATTGAACTGATGTCGTCTGTGCCCTGTTTTGCTTCTAAGGATTTATCAACACCTAATGCAATATCTGCTGACTGCTCGTCGATTGCTGTAATAACTGCACAGGTATCGCAGTCAAAACCGTATTTTGCACGGTCATAACCGATTTCTCTTACACATTCTCTTACTGTTTTTGGAATGTCAACATATGTAGTTGTAGATATTTCACCTACAACTAAAACAAGACCTGTTGTAACAGTTACCTCGCAGGCAACTCGACCGGCAGGGTCTTTTTTATAAATTTCGTCCAATACGGCGTCTGACAAAATGTCAGCCATTTTATCGGGATGTCCCTCTGTTACTGATTCTGATGTAAAAAGTTTAAATGCCATTTTTATTCAACTCCTGTTTTATCTTTCGTAATTATACTTCCATGATTATGGGCAAAATCATAGGTTTTCTCTTTGTTTTTGCATATACAAAATCACCCATTGATGATTTTAGGCTGGACTTTATACTTGCCCAGTCTTTTTTATTATTGTCTACGCATTTCTCAAGCGCTTTTTTCGCAACTGTTTTTGCCTCGTCCATCAAGTCAACCGACTCTCTGACATATACAAAGCCTCTTGATATAACATCAGGTCCTGAAAGAATCGAACCATCTGCTTTTGCCATTGTAACAACAACCACTATTATGCCGTCCTCAGCCAAATGCTTTCTGTCACGCAGGACAATGTTACCTACATCACCTACGCCAAGACCGTCAATAAGCACCGCACCTGCAGGAACAGCTGCTCCGAGTTTGCAGGTGGTGTTAGTCAGTTCAATAGGTTTGCCAACATCGCCAACAATTATGTTTTTTTGCTTCATTCCCATTTTTTCGGCTAAAGCTGCGTGTTGCTTTAAGTGCCTGAACTCGCCGTGAACCGGTACGAAGAATTTCGGTTTGACCAGTGACAGTATAAGCTTTAACTCCTCCTGACAAGCATGGCCCGAAACATGGATGTTTTCCAATGATTTATATACAACATCAGCTCCCTTTTTGAAAAGCTCGTTGATAACTGTTGAAATTGCCTTTTCATTTCCGGGGATGGGAGATGCCGAGACAATAACCAAATCTCCCTTTGTTATTTCAACCTTTCTGTGGTCAGAAAAAGCCATTCGTGATAATGCCGACATTGCCTCGCCCTGACTGCCGGTTGTTATAATCACAAGCTGATGAGGTTTGTATTTTTTAATATCGTCAATTGGGATTAAAATTTTCTCAGGAATTTTCATATATCCCAAAGTCGATGCTACCTCAACTACATTTTCCATACTTCTGCCCGAAATTGCAACTCGTCTGCCATAACGGCTTGCACAGTTTATAATTTGCTGTACTCTGTGAATATTGGATGCAAAAGTAGCAACTATAATTCTCGATCTGCAGTTTCTGAAATATTCGTCTAATGTGTCGCCTACGGTGCGTTCAGACATAGTAAAACCTGCACGCTCAACATTGGTACTGTCCGACATCAGCGCAAGCACTCCGCGTCTGCCAAGCTCTCCAAAACGAGCAAGGTCTATCATTTCACCCTCGATTGGTGTGCTGTCTACCTTAAAGTCGCCTGTGTGTACTACCGTTCCCACAGGTGTGTGGATAGCCAACGCTACCGCTCCAGCAATCGAGTGATTGGTATGAATAAACTCAACTTTAAAGCTACCAAGCTTTACGGTATCCCCCGCCTTTACTCGATGGAGTTTTGTTTTTGATAACAAATTGAATTCTTTGAGTTTTACCTCAACGAGTCCCAGCGTTAATCTTGTACCATATATAGGCACATTGAGTTCTTTTAAAAAGTATGGTATAGCACCAATGTGGTCCTCGTGACCATGAGTTATTACTATACCGCGTACCTTATGCTTGTTCTTTGTAAGATAAGAAATGTCAGGTATTACCGTATCTATACCAGGCATTGTTTCATCAGGAAACGCCATGCCACAATCAAGCACAAATATATCGTTTCCAAACTCAAAGACGGTCATGTTTTTTCCGATCTCATTCAGACCGCCCAGAGGTATGATTTTTAATTTTTGAATTTTTGCCACTATTAATCCTCCATATAAATTTTTCCGCACATTTATCGTTATTATATATTATAACAGATATTTTCAAAATAATAAAGGAATTTTTTAATTTTTTTACATTTTTATTTTGACACAATTTTCTAAAAATAAATTAAAAAAACTCTTGACAAAGTAAAAAAATGATAGTATAATTAATTTCTGTTAGCGAGTGTGCTGGAACTGGCAGACAGGCACGTTTGAGGGGCGTGTGTTTATGACGTACGGGTTCAAGTCCCGTCACTCGCACCAAGAATAGCAGATACCCATTTGGGTGTCTGCTATTTTTTTATTCAAAAGAGTGATGGGGCTTGAAGGGTCGGGAGTGAATAACTGCCAGTGGCAGTTAGAGCCGACCACAGCACCGCCCGCAGGCGGGCAAGTCCCGTCACTCGCACCAAGAATAGCAGATACCCATCTGGGTATCTGCTATTTTTTTATTGATAAAGCTAGTACTTTTTACATATTATTACTAAACATTTAAATACTTCTTTTAATTACATTTATTTTTTTCGACATTTACCACAAAAACTTGACTTTTTTCCTTAAATGTATTATAATCAATTCAGTTTGATTAAAAGGAGAGTTAGTAATGAACAGCCCTGTAATAGAACCAGATAAAGTCATAATAACCAAATCTAAGAAAAAGCGTCATGTAGTGTCTATAACACTGTGCTTAATATATTTGCTTATCAGTTCAGTAGCGTATTTTGCAGCAAACTGGTATGATTTTACCTGCGGAAATGTTGGCTTTGACGCTATTATGTTTACGCTTTTATCCAACCTTGACGGCGCTCAGGCGACAGTTACAGGAAGCTATCTTTTAAAGGGATTACTTCCTGCAATTTTATCATTCGCAGCAATTGGATTTGTATTGTTTTTCTTCCCCAAGAAAAAAGACATTGCTATCAAAATCAAGAAATTCAAGCTTAAGCTCTTCCCCATTAAACACGGATGTGCCGTTGCAATTTCTTTGATTCTTTCTACCATAATGTTATTTACTGCGGCGCATATAGTAAGCTTTTCAGAATATC
>JAGBXV010000072.1 GCA_017629115.1 Clostridia bacterium
TAAAGATGTGGTTTGATGATTCGGGTATAAATTCAAGTGTGAACACCGTTATACACTCAGTTTCGCCCTTTGCAGGGCCTCACGGAGCAACCACAATGCAGTACGCAACAGACCTTGAATGGTACGATTATGAGTAATTGAAATTTTTTCTTGGTGTTGACCGAGGGCAAACAGACTTAGTTTGTTGTAATAACAACATATTCCAAATAATAAAAAAGATAAAAATCACCCTACGGGGTGATTTTTTTGTATAATTACGGACTCTTTGGGAAAAATTATTGTATCAAAACAAAGGAGTGAATTTATGGTAGAACAAGATACAATCAAACTGTTAAGAGAGTGCGATGCAGGGGTCAAAATGGGTGTTTCATCCATTGAAGATGTAGTGGACCATGTGGAAAATGAAGACTTCAGAAAAAAGTTAGTTGACTGTAAATCAGAACATGAGAAATTAGACCGTGAAATTCAGCAGGAGCTTGACAGCTACCACGACGAAGGCAAAGAGCCTGCAGTTATGGCAAAAAGTATGTCATGGATTAAAACAAATGTGATGCTGGCAGTAAAGGATACAGATAAAACAGTGGCAGACCTTATGACCGACGGTTGCAATATGGGCGTAAAATCCCTTAACCGATATTTAAACAAATACGAAGCAGCAGACGAAGTGTCAAAGGACATTACAAAAAGACTTATCAATCTTGAGGACAAGCTGGCTGTGGATATTAGACAGTATTTATAATAGTAAGATGGGTGTCAAAATAGACACCCATCTTTCTTTTTAGTCAGCGCTGTTGCATCTTGCTAAACATTTTGCAAGACAAGCGGTTTCGGTGAATATCAAAGACACAAAGCCTAAAAGTGCGCCTGTGATGATTGCGCCGATAATGCTTGTGGCAGCAAATGTAATTGCCAAAAGCACCACAGAAGTTAAGATAGCACCCAGTGCGCCCGTAAGCAAAAGAGATAAAATCGGACAGAAACAACCTCTGTTACTTGCACCCTGAGTGGACGCTGATGTAGCTAAAGCTATAACAAGAAAAGCCACCGCCACACCTAAAGTAACCCACAAAAATGCAGGTGTAAGGGTTATTGTGGCTGTTATGCGAAGAAACGCTGTAACTATACCAACGATCACGCTGGCGAGGATAGCTAAAGCTGAACAGTTTGTTTTACAACATGGCATAATTATTCACCTCCTGATATATTTATATGTTTTTGGCTACCAGCAGGTGAATAAAAATGACAAAATACGACAAACACATATTTTTGCACAAAAGTTTAATATTGACACTTTTAGGAATTTGCGATATACTGCTATATGATGGGTAAAAAATACTGTGACAAGGATAGCGGTGTTAAAATCCTGTAATATAGAATAGGAGTGACGACTATGTCAAGATATATTAAGCGTTATGCAATCAATGTGTCAGCAGACGACATAATGAATTATGCAATGGCATATTTTCAGAGTCAGGGCTTTAAGTATGTCAACTACGAGGACGGTATTCCGGCGTTTCATAAAGGTGACGGCTGGGTAGGCTGCCCTAAGCATGTAAGAATCAACTTTGAGGGCAATGTCTTAATTATAGAAAGCTGGGTAAGATATTCCGTTGTTCCTTATGTGGCAGCAGGTGAGTTCGACATTACAGCAAGCGGCCCTGTGGCGGCATTTCCAAAGTCTCAGATGAAAAAAATCGTATTTGAATTTGAAAGACAACTCCTGGCAAATGGCATGGTTAAGGGAGAGGCGGCTTATTCGGCGCCTGCACAACCTGTTGCTCCTGCCAGACCTGCAAGTTCAGGAAGAGTATGTCCCGTATGCAGGGAAGCTGTTCCTGCTGAGGCTATGTTTTGCGGTAATTGTGGCGCAAGATTATAAAGGGCTGTAGCAAAATGCGCACACCACACAAGGCAAAGAAAAACGCATTATAAAGCCTTTATATTCCAACGACAAGGAAAAAACAAGATAAAACTTAAGGAAGAAATTCGATGCTTTCGAATTTCTTCTGTTTTTTATTGCCTTGTGTTTTGAACAAACTTCGCCTCTCAGCGTACCATCGTACGCTTTCGGGTAACCGAAAGCAAGGCGTAGCCTTACTTTCGCTCAGTTTGTCCAATCTGCGCTATTTTCCGTCCATCCCTTTTTCTTTTGACATTCATACTGATATATGATAAAATGTATAGGTAATTATTTTTGTAAAAAGGAAGAGATAAAATGACATTTCAAAGAGCGGATATTTTACTGCCTAAATTTTCAAAAGATTCAGAAAAAATGCAGAAGTGGAGTGTAGTTGCCTGTGACCAGTATACCTCCGAGCCTGATTATTGGAAAAGTGCTGATGAAATTATCGGTGATAGTGAATCTACACTTCGCATAACTGTTCCTGAAATATATTTAAACGATGCAGATATTGACCAGCGCATAAAAAATACAAACGATACAATGGCTGATTATGTGGCGCAAGATATTTTTACAGAATACAAAAATTCATACATATTTGTTGAAAGAACGCTTAAAAACGGAGCGAAAAGACTTGGCGTTGTGGGTATGGTAGACCTTGAAGACTACGATTATTCCGTAGGCTCAAAAACCAAAATCCGCGCAACGGAGGGAACTGTTGTAGAAAGAATTCCCCCAAGACTTAAGGTTCGCTGTAATGCCCCTATCGAGCTTCCTCATATTATGATGTTAATTGATGACGAAGAGTGTGACATTATAGAGTCAAACAGCCAGCGCACAAGTTCATTTGAGAAGGTTTACGATTTTGATATGATGCAGGAGTCCGGTCACATTACAGGATATGTGATGAGTGACGAGGCGGCGGCAGAGCTTGATAGAAAGCTTAAAGCATTAGATGACATTGATGCCTTTAACAAAAAGTACGGCGTAAACGAAAAAAGTCCTCTTATATATGCTATGGGAGATGGAAATCATTCTCTTGCCACAGCTAAGGCAAATTATGAGAACCTGAAGAAGGAAATTGGTGAGAATGCCAAGAATTCTCCTGCAAGATATGCCCTTTGTGAGCTTGTTAATCTTCACGACAAGTCTTTAGAGTTTGAGGCAATCCACAGAGTGGTATTTGATGCGTCAGGCGAAGGCTTTTTAAAAGCGTTGGAAGCAAAGTACGATGTCAGCTACGAAGACGGTGCTTGCGGTCAGAACTTTATTCTTGTATGTGGCGGGCAGGAAAAGAAAGTCACAATTAAAAATCCTGACGAGTACTTAACTGTGGCAACAGTACAGAAAGCTATTGACCAGTACATAGAAGCAAATGGTGGCGAAGTAGATTATATTCACGGTGAAGATGTTGTAAAGAAGTTAAGTGAAGATGTTAAAAACTTTGGTATCATATTTGAAACTATGGATAAAAAAGATTTGTATAAGTCTGTAATTTTAGATGGTGCTTTGCCCAGAAAAACATTTTCCATGGGAGAGGCTTGCGACAAAAGGTTTTACACTGAAGCCCGAAAAATTAAGTAAAAACCGTTGCATGATGTCGAAAATTGTGCTAAAATGGACCTATTCAAAAGAAGGGAATTGATTAAATGTCAAACAATAGAAGCAGTTTTTCAGGCAAAATAGGCTTTGTGCTCGCTGCAGCAGGCTCTGCCGTTGGTTTAGGTAATATATGGAGATTTCCTTACCTTGCGGCTAAGTACGGCGGTGGTATATTCTTACTTGTCTATATAATTTTAGCGGTAACATTCGGTTACGCTCTTATGAACGCAGAAATCGCATTAGGCCGAAAGACAGGTCTTTCAGCAATCGGCGCGTTTCGTGCGCTTAGTAAAAAATGGTCGTTTGTAGGTTGGCTTGCAGCTTTAGTTCCCGTTATAATACTACCTTACTACTGCGTAATCGGCGGTTGGGTTACAAAGTATCTGGCGGCTTTTGTGTCAGGCGGTGGGTTCTCATCGGCCACAGACACATATTTTACCGATTTTATAGGAAGTGTCGGTGAGCCTGTTTTATGGTTTGTAATTTTCCTTGGCATAACGGCGCTTGTTAATTTGTTTGGTGTAGAAAAGGGTATCGAAAAAGTAAGTAAATTTATGATGCCTGTATTAATTTTCTTGTCTATAGGTATTGCTTGTTACGGTCTTTTTATGCCTGGTGCAATGGAAGGGGTTAAGTACTACTTGTTACCTGATTTGTCAAAGTTCTCTGTAACAACAGTGCTTGCTGCTATGGGACAGCTTTTCTACTCTATGTCGCTTGCTATGGGCATTATGATAACATACGGCTCATATATGAAAAAAGATGTTAACATCGAATCTTCGGTTAAGCAGATTCAAATATTTGATACAGGAATTGCATTTTTAGCAGGGCTTATGATTATTCCTGCGGTGTTCTCATTCTCAGGGGATGTAGGCAAAGGCCCCAGCCTTATGTTCGTTACACTTCCTAAGGTGTTTGAAGCAATGCCCGGCGGGCAGATTGTAGGTGCAGGGTTCTTCGTGTTGGTACTTTTTGCGGCGCTCACATCCTCAATCTCACTTTTTGAAACAGTACTTTCGTTTGTATGTGATAAAGCAAAAACTGATAGAAAAGCAGCTTGTTTAATTGTATTTGTAGGTTCGCTCATTATCGGTCTTTTGTCATGCTTCGGCTATAGCAGTTGGTCAGGAGTTACAATATTCGGTATGCAGTTCTTAGACTTCTTTGACTTTATTTCGAACAGCGTATTGATGCCGATAGTTGCATTCCTAACCTGCATCTTTATTGGTTATGTGGTTAAGATTAAAACCATTACCGATGAAATAGAAATATCAGCACGAGCTAAAAAACGCACAATGCTTACGGTTATGATTAAGTACATCGCACCCGTATTTATAGTGTTAATACTGGTATCATCAGTATTTGATGCACTTGGGATTATGAAAATATAACAAATAAAAGCACTCCCTACGGAGTGCTTTTATTTTTATAATCTTACTGTTGCTGTGCCGTCGTCATTATATGTAATTCTATCGCCTGAATCTTCTATGGAATCCATAAAGTCAAGGTATTCTTTAATTGATGCGAATGGAGCATTGTAGCTTTTCTTGATGTTAAATGCGCGCTCACCCTCGTTTTCACAAAGGAGATAAAGCATTCCAAGCTGCCATTTAGCACTGTCCACACAAGCAGATACGGGGTCAACTGTGTAGTTGTCAGCACCATGACTTGTGCCAACTCTGCCGCCTGAGTAGGGGTGAACAACAGGCATAACAGCGGATATGTCACCCATATCGGTACTACCTGAGCCTATCTGATAGTCGCGTTCGAATTCCTGATGGGGAATCATTAATTTTGCTGCTTCTGTAGCTACATCTATCATTTCCTCGTTGTTAATTAAAGGTGCATAGCCGGGGAAGTCAGTAATGTCCACATTGTTGTTTAGTGACAATGCCGCGCCGCAAAGAGCCTGATTTACACGCTTGTTGGCAGATTTCATTCCATCAAAGCTTGCACTTCTTACATAGCTTTCAATTGTGGCTGTGGCAGGGATAGCGTTAACCATCTGACCACCGTCTGTAATAATGGGATGAACGCGGACAATGTCTGCCTCCTGGAAGGTTTCACGGATAGAGTTTATAGCATTAAGTCCGTTCATTGCAGCATAAAGTGCGTTTTTGCCAAGGTGGGGTGAGCCGCCTGCGTGAGCTGCTTTTCCTTTGTATGTAACCTTTTTAGCCATACAGCCAACAGAACCGTTTCTAACCCAGAATTTTGTTGATGTGTGCACCATAAAGGCAACATCTATATCGTCAAAATAGCCTCTGCGCATAAATTCGGGTTTGCCGCCGAAATATTTAATAATACCTTTTTCTTTTAAGCCCTGACGGAATTCGATTTCTAAAAGTTCTTCGGCAGGAACTGAGCAAAGCATTATTTTGCCTGAAAATTTATCTACAATTCCGGGTTCAGAAAGTGCTGCTGCAACGCCGATTAATGCCGCCCCCTGAGCGTGATGTCCGCAGGCGTGAACTGCACCTGTTTCAGGATTACATTCTGGGTGAGTAGGGCAAATAACAGAGTCCAGCTCGGCTAAAATCAACACATTGGGACCGGGTTTACCGGTGTCGATAACTGTATAAAAACCGGGAATATCACCTGCCTGAGTCAGGTCATAGCCCAAGCTTTCGAAAGCATCTGTCATATACTTTGCGCTTTCCCATTCCTTGTAACCTGTTTCAGGATGAGCCCAGAGCCAACGCTCTGCGTCTAAAATGAGTTTTTGGTGTTTTTCTACTGCTTTTTGTAAGTCTTTCATTAATTTTCCCCCTAAAAATTAAGTATAACTTTATTATATAAATGTATTGACAAGATATCAAGAACTTTATTTTGAAAAATTTAAACAATCTTTTGAATTTTGGTACAAAGGTTAAATTTTTTCACCTTTTATTTTCATTCCGTTACTGGGAGCGCGGCTTGAGGAAGGCGTGTTAATATATGAAAAGTGTGTGTTCTGCGGAACAAGGGATGAAGATGAATTGAGAAAAAATGCAACCGAATTATTCGGTTGCATTTTTTCATTATCAGGTGTATAATACCTAATGAGGTGTTTTTATGAGGTACAATTTTCATTCGCATACGCCCCGTTGCGGACACGCAACGGGTTCTGAGCGACAATATATAGAGGCAGCGATTGCTGCCGGAATTCGTGAGTGGGGATTTTCCGACCACATACCTTTTATATTTCCTAATGGCAGAGAAAACTCATATCGTGTACCGATGGCACAAGTGCAGGAGTATATCGATACAGTCAACGCATTAAAGGAAGAATATAAGGGAAAAATCAATATCTATTTAGGTTTTGAGACGGAATATTATCCCGAGCATTTTGATGGTATGGTTGAAAATGCCCGCAAATGGGGAGCAGAGTATTTGATTCTAGGTCAGCATTCGGTGGGTTCAGAACCTGAATTTTTCTTTTGGTCAACCGAGGCAACTGACAACCAAGAGTATTTAAAAGATTATGCAAACCGTGTGATTGCTGCTATAAAGAGCGGTTTTATCACTTATGTTGCTCACCCTGATATGTTTAACTTTGTGGGTGATGAGAATGTTTATAATGAAGAAATGACAAAAATCATAGAGGCGGCGGAAGAATGTAGTGTGCCTTTAGAGATTAATTTTTTGGGTATCCGTGATAATCGCAACTACCCAACAGATAAATTCTGGAAGTTGGCGCAAGGGCATAATATATCAGTTGTATTTGGATTTGACTCTCACGATGTAGAGGGTGCTTGTGATTTGGCGTCACTTCCTCGTGCGCAGGAAATATGCGAAAAATACGGACTTAAAATTTTGGACAAAGTAGAACTAATCAAACCTTAGAGGAATTTTATGAAAGAACAAACAAGTTTTTTAAAAGGAATTAAAGACGGTTTTCCAATATGCATAGGGTATTTGTCAATATCCTTTGCTTTTGGTATTTATGCCTGTAGTTGCGGACTTTCTGTTTGGGAAGCGGTTATAATGTCGCTTACAAACCTGACTTCTGCCGGACAGCTTGCCTCTGTTCCAATAATTGTGGCGGGGGGAACATTAGCTGAGCTTGCGGTAAGCCAGATAGTTATTAATATGCGTTACGCTCTGATGTCGGTGTCGTTATCCCAAAAGCTGGGGAAGAGTGTCAAAATGCTTGACAGATTCATAATTGCATTTGCAAATACCGACGAAGTTTTTGCGGTAGCGTCATCCAATGAGGAAACAGTAGGTAAGCGTTATCTTTATGGACTTATTTTAACACCGCCCCTGGGCTGGACTTTGGGAACACTTTTAGGTGCTGCAGCAGGTAATATATTACCCGCAATGCTTGTGTCAGCTTTAGGCATTGCCATTTACGGAATGTTTATTGCAATAGTTATGCCCAAGGCAAGAACAGAAAAACCTACAGCCTTGTGCGTGGCGGTGGCGATTATTTTGAGCTGTCTTTTTTACTATGTGCCGACACTAAAGGCAATTCCTGCAGGATTTACCATTATTATTTGTGCTGTGGTTGCAAGTGGAATTTTTGCATTCCTCGCTCCTTTGAATATTGCAGAGGAGGATAACGACCAATGAAGAATTTTTACATTTATTTAATAGTTATGGCAGGGGTAACATACTTAATTCGTATGCTTCCTTTGGTGCTGATTAAGAAAAAAATCAAGAATAAATACCTTTTGTCCTTTCTTTATTACATACCCTATGCGGTGCTTAGCGCTATGACATTTCCGGGTATTTTTTATTCCACAGGCTCTGTGGTTTCAGCGGTTGTGGGCACGATAATTGCTCTGTTGCTTGCATATTTAAAGCGCAGTATGGTAACGGTTGCAGCGCTTTCTTGTGCAGGTGTGTTTTTAACCGAGCTTATTATGAAAATGATATAAAAAAACACTGTGGCATATGCTACAGTGTTTTTTAGAGCTGAATGGATTTAGATGCAGAATGGGCAAACCGAACCCGTAGGGGTACCCGACGGCGTACGGGTGTACGCCAAGAGGTGAGGTTTGTTCGTAGTCAAAAACATAAAAACAAAAGAACTCGCCTACGGGCGAGTTCTTCCTTATAATATAAAATAGTAAAAACTGTTTTTGACGGTCTGCGCTAAATGCAAAGGCTTTTATACATTTAAGTGTTTTCTTACCGATATAAAGCTTCCTATGCCGCCTAAAACTGCGCCCAGTCCTAATGATGAGCAAACAATTAAAGTAACAATTTCTGACAGGGGCTTCATTGTGATAAAGCCAATATTCAGCGAACTGATTATGCCTGTAAGCAGGCTGTATCCGCCAATGACAAGACCGATAGAAACTCCGGCACCTATAAGGCCTATGAATATACCTTCTATAATAAAGGGCCATCTGATAAACCAGTCTGTTGCGCCAACAAATTTCATAATGTTGATTTCCTTGCGGCGGGTGTATACGGTGAGCTTTATGGTGTTTGAAATAATAAACACAGAAACTATAGCCAAAGCAATCATTATCCACAAGCTGAAGGTCTGTATATAATTTGCTATTGTTACCAGTTTGTTGATAGCATCTTCGTTTCGCTGGATTTCGTCTACGCCGTCAATTCTTTCCAGAACTTTGATAGTGTCTTCTGACATTGACAAATCATCCAGAGTAACCATATACATATCACGCAGGGGGTTGTCGTCTTCAAATCTGTTAAGAGTTGTGCCTTTGGGGCCCATGCCGTCACGGAAGTTGTTAAAACGCTCGTCTTTGGTGATAAGCGTTGCATCAGAAACATTGTCGGTTTCTTTAATTTCTTCCCCGATGGTTCTTACGCCGTCATAGTTTACTTTGTCGTCGATATAAACCAGAATCTGATAACTGTCTTCCATATCGCCTACGATACCGCTTATGTTAACGGTTAACACCGAGAACACGCCAAATACCAAAAGGCTGGCAATAACGGTAAAGATAGATGCAATAGTCATCCAGCCGTTGGAGAAGATATTTTTAAAAGCTTCGGAAAAAAAGTATCTGATACCTCTAATTTTCATATCCGTAACCTCCTCTCGATTCGTCACGGACAATTTTGCCGTCTTCAATTGCGATTACGCGCTTTTTCATAGTGTCAACAATATCCTTTGCGTGGGTAGCCATAATAACTGTAGTACCGCGCTTATTAATATTGTCAAGCAGCTCCATAATTTCCATTGCAACCTTGGGGTTTAAGTTACCTGTAGGCTCGTCCGCAATCAAAAATGCGGGATTGTTTACCAAAGCGCGTGCCAAAGCCACTCTCTGTTGTTCGCCGCCGGATAATTCTCTGGGGTATGAGGTTGCCTTGTGCGAAAGACCAACAAGGGACAACACATTGGGAACCTGTTTTCTTATTTCCTTGCGGCTTGCGCCGATGATGTCCATAGCAAAAGCTACATTTTCATATACGGTTTTGTTGGAAAGAAGTCTGAAATCCT
Source organism: Clostridia bacterium (assembly GCA_017629115.1). Taxonomy (GTDB): domain Bacteria; phylum Bacillota; class Clostridia; order UBA1381; family UBA9506; genus Congzhengia. The sequence continues at coordinate 9,909 of JAGBXV010000072.1, forward strand.
GAAAAACTACGCCCATAGAGCGACGCAAATACGGAATTTCTCTACGCTTTAACTTTCCAATGTCTTTATTATTTATAATGACCTGACCGTCGGTGGGGAGCTCCTCGTGCATCAAAAGCTTAATCAGTGTTGATTTGCCTGAGCCTGAGGGACCTACTATAAATACAAATTCGCCTCTTTCAATGAAGAAACTTACATCATCTAAAGCTGTTGAGCCGTTGGGATAAGTCTTAGTTACATTACTTAATAATATCATAACTGTCAAATCCTTTCTTCAGCATAAAATTACTATGTGCTGTAAGGCACATAGTAAGCATTGTCAATTAAAATTTTGACGGATTGGTAAGGAGATATTTTCTTACTAATGCCGCTACTTTAAACACTACCGCATCGTCAAATTTACGCAGGTCAAGACCTGTTAAGCGCTCAATTTTATCAAGACGGTAAACCAAAGTATTTCTGTGTACAAAAAGCTGGCGTGATGTTTCGGAAACATTCAAATTATTTTCGAAGAACTTGTCGATTGTCTGCAGAGTTTCTTCGTCCAAAACCTCAAGACCTTCTTTTTGGAAAATTTCATCAAGGAAAAGCTCGCACAGTCTGCTGGGGAGCTGGTATATAAGTCTGCCTATGCCAAGTTCACCGTAGCTTAAAATATACTTGTTGGCGTCAAATACCCGACCGATTTCAATGGCAAGTCTTGCTTCTGAGTATGAATGAGCTATGTCGTTTATTGACTTTACAGGTGTACCTATACCCACATATACTGTCAAAAGAAGCTCTGAATTTATTGTGTCTACTATGCTGTGAGCAGTTTTGGTTATAAAATCAGCGCTGTCCATAGAGGGTAATGCTTTAATAACAACAATGTTTTTGTTATCTATATTTATAATGAAATCCTGTTCGGGGAACATATTCTGAAGTAACTGAATAACACCTGTTTCGTTACCGGGAATCTGCACAATGTATACAACTCTGGGAATGTCCATATCCAGCTGCAATTCGCCTGAACGCAGGTTGATGTCACCGGGGAGTACATTGCCCAACAATACATTCTTTAAATAGCTTGCTTTGTCATATCTGTCAGCGCAATGGAGCTGAAGATTGGCAATGCTTATTGCCAGAAGAGCGCAGTTTTTCTGGTCTTCTGGGTCTGTGCCCTTAATATAAACAACAAACTCCATTATATTTCTTGTGCCGATTGCTACACAAGAATAGCCACCTACAACATAGGGTCTGCCGTTTGCTGTTGAAGAGGAAATCATAGCATAAGCTTCGTCCTCGCCTATAGGCTCGCCTACATAGGAAACAAGCACAGATGTATTATTCACAATACCCATTGATTTGTGGGTGACGCTGCGCATCTGGTCCAATACAGGCTGGAAAATTTCGCTAAGCATAAAAATCGCTCCTTTTTTGTGTACATACAACACTTATTCACATATATCATACTAAATTTTAAAGCATTTTGCAACGATTTTTTGAGAATTTAACCGAAATGTAATCTTTTTTGCGATTTTTTTGCAAAAAAATAAAAAATACTATTGCATAATTATTCAAGTTGATGTATAATTATTAAATCGTTGGAGGTATTACTATGAAAACTAATGAAATTAAAGAACTTGATAAAAAGTATTATATGAATACATTTGGTGAAAGAATACCCATTTCCTTTACTCACGGTGAAGGAATAAAGCTTTATTCATCTGAAGGGGAAGTATATACAGATTTTTTGGCGGGCATTGCGGTAAGTGCCGTAGGTCACAACCACAAGACACTTGTTAACGCTATTAAGTCGCAGGCGGAAAAAGTTCTCCATGTATCAAATTACTATTACATAGAGGAGCAGGCGCGCTTGGCAGAAAACATCTGCAAAAACTCGGTAGCTGATAAAGTGTTTTTTGCAAATTCGGGCGCTGAAGCAAATGAAGGCGCAATAAAGCTTGCAAAAATTTATCAGTATAAAAAGGGCAATCCCGAAAAGTATGAAATCATAACTTTAGTTAATTCTTTCCACGGAAGAACGCTTGCAACAGTAGCCGCAACAGGTCAGGAAAA
>JAGBXV010000073.1 GCA_017629115.1 Clostridia bacterium
AACAGTCGGGGATTTGCCGAATTCTATTCGTGAGTTTTCGCTGCCCATTAAAGCAGTCAACTCGTCGTTAACAATTTTTATAATCTGCTGACCGGGGGTTAAGCTTTCCAAAACATCAGCACCAACTGCGCGCTCGGAAACACGCGCTACAAAGTCTTTAACTACCTTGTAGTTTACATCAGCTTCTAAAAGTGCAAGCTTGATTTCGCGCATTGATTCTTTTATGTCTTTTTCTGTTACTACGCCGCGGCCCTTGAGCTTTTTAAATACGGCGCTCAGTTTTTCGGATAAGTTTTCAAATGCCAAATCTGCCTGCCTCCTTTATATATTAAAGTTTTTCTGTTATTGCTTCGATTTTTTCCGCCATTTCACCTACAGCACCCGAAAGCTTAGCCGAATGAATGTAAGTATCGATGTAGGTTTTAAGCTCTGTGAACATTTCGCGGATGTCAACCACTTCCTGCTTGATTTCGCGAAATCTCTTAGCCAAACCTAATGTTCCTTCCAGTTCTTCAAGCTGTTTTTCACCACGCTTGATAGAATCGCGCACGCCCTGACGGGAAATGTTTAAAGGTTCTGCGATTTCGGCAAGTGACAAATCCTCGTTGTAATAGAGCTCCATTGCCTCACGCTGCTTTTCTGTCAAAAGCTCGCCGTAAAAATCTAAAAGCATAGCCATTTCATAATCTTTACCTGTCTTTTTCAAGAAAATCACCTCTCTTTTTGGTAGGGTGTAAAGGTTTAAATCTTCACACCGATAGTATTTTAACCCAAAATGCGCAGTTTGTCAAGGGATTTTTGTAAAAAATATTTAATATTCCAAAAAGTCATATTTATCAATCAAATGCTTTAATTCATTGACTTTTTCGGTATCTGTTAAGCTGTCATCGTATAGAATAGGTTCAATTCTCATTATAAGACGATTTACATAATGGTCTTCAGGCATATCAAAATAAACCTCTCTCGTGCTTAATTTCATAAAGAATGACACTATCTTATCGTAAATTTTTAAAAAGATTGTTTTCATATGTCGTTCTCCTTAAATTAAAAAAGGTGTGCAGCCAAAGCTGCACACCCAAAAACGCACGCTCTGACTGTGATATTGCGACATATCATTGAATAAGTTTACACGAAAACAAAATCAGAGCTACGCTTTTAGCAGTAGCTTTTCCGTGTAAACAAACAATATTCAAATATGTCGCAGACATATTTTATCACATTGTTTTAGAAAATACAACTTTTATTTAAAAATTCCCCCGCATCATTTGACAAACTTCCCCTTTTGTGGTAAAATTTATACGGCGAAATTTGGTAATTTATTAAAAAATTAAAATAAATACTTGAAAGGAGCAGAATAGAATGAAATATTCAGCTGAAGTAGAACATATGTGTCCTCTTGCTAAAGGCGCATATCACGGTCCTGCGCCTATTCCTCAGGAAGGCAGATGGACACAGGTAAAAGAAATCAAAGAAATATCAGGTTTAACACACGGTATCGGTTGGTGTGCACCCCAGCAGGGTACATGTAAGCTTACCTTAAATGTTAAGGAAGGCATTATCGAAGAAGCATTAGTTGAAACAGTAGGTTGCTCAGGTATGACACACTCTGCTGCTATGGCTTCCGAAATCTTAGTTGGTAAAACAATTTTAGAGGCTATGAACACAGACTTAGTTTGTGACGCTATCAACACAGCTATGAGAGAATTATTCTTACAGATTGTTTACGGCCGTACACAGACAGCTTTCTCAGAAGACGGTCTCCCCATCGGTGCAGGTTTAGAGGACTTAGGTAAAGGCTTACGCTCACAGGTTGGTACTACATACGCTACCCGCGAAAAGGGCCCCAGATACTTAGAGCTTGCTGAAGGTTACATCACAAAGATTGCAGTAGATGATAACAACGAAATCATTGGTTATAAATTCGTACACCTTGGTAAAATGATGGAAATGATTGCTAAAGGTATGGACGCTAACGAAGCTTTAGAAAAAGCTAGCGGACAGTACGGCAGAGTGGACGACGCAGCTAAACTGCTCGATCCCCGTCATGAATAATTAGGAGGTGTATAGATATGGCATTATTTGAAAGTTATGAAAGAAGAATTGACCAGATAAATGCAGAGTTAGCTAAACACGGCATTTCATCTATCGAAGAAGCAAAGAAAATCTGCGACGATAAAGGTATTGATGTATACAATTTAGTAAAATCAATCCAGCCTATCTGCTTTGAAAACGCTTGCTGGGCTTACATCGTAGGCGCTGCTATCGCAATCAAAGACGGCTGCACAAAAGCCGCTGACGCTGCAGAAAAAATCGGTTTAGGTTTACAGTCATTCTGTATCCCCGGTTCTGTTGCAGACGACAGAAAAGTAGGTATCGGTCACGGTAACTTAGGCGCTATGTTATTAAGAGAAGAAACAAAGTGCTTCGCATTCTTGGCAGGTCACGAATCATTCGCTGCTGCTGAAGGTGCTATCGGTCTTGCTCGTTCTGCTAACAAGGCTCGTAAAGAAGACCTCCGCGTTATCTTAAATGGTCTTGGTAAGGACGCTGCACAGATTATTTCAAGAATCAACGGCTTTACATATGTTCAGACACAGTTTGACTACCACACAGGCGAAGTTAAGGTTGTTAAAGAAACAGCTTACTCTAACGGCGAGCGTGCAAAGGTTCGTTGCTACGGTTCAGACGATGTTCGTGAAGGCGTTGCAATCATGCACTTAGAGGGCGTTGATGTATCTATCACAGGTAACTCAACAAACCCCACACGCTTCCAGCATCCCGTTGCAGGTACATATAAGAAGGAATGTATCGAACAGGGTAAGAAATACTTCTCAGTTGCTTCAGGTGGCGGTACAGGTCGTACACTTCACCCCGACAACATGGCTGCAGGCCCCGCTTCTTACGGTATGACAGATACAATGGGTCGTATGCACTCTGACGCTCAGTTTGCAGGTTCATCATCAGTTCCCGCTCATGTTGAAATGATGGGACTTATTGGTGCAGGTAACAACCCCATGGTTGGTATGACTGTTGCAGTTGCAGTTGCTATCGAAGAGGCAATGAAATAAGATTTTCAAAAAGTATATAACAGTCAAAGAGGCACTCCGCATTGCGGAGCGCCTCTTTTATGTTACATTTACTGGAAAAATCTCTTGATAAAGGCATAAGAATCTGCTATAATGAAACTAGAATATCGGTAAGATTTGATGTTTCCTAATGATATAAAAATAATATAAAGAAAGAAGGATTTATATGTTTTGTGAAAAATGTGGAAAAACAGTAAACCCCGGCGAAAGATTCTGCAATAACTGTGGTACGCCGGTGGCAACTCCCGCTGTGGCTACGGGAAGTGTTGCAAGTGCGACAGCAACAGATTCTAACGCCGGCAAAAGGTTAATAGTGAAGATTTTGTTGGTTGTTGCATTGGTATGCTTCTTCTTGCCCTTTGTAACGGTTTCTTGTGGTGGATCGGAAGTTGAAGCAACAGGTTTTGAAGGTGCGTTTGGTATGTTTGATGAGCAGTTATCAAGTAAAACAGATGCTAAAATGAATGTGTTCTTAATCATTTCAATGGCGGCAACAATAGGCGGACTCATACTGAGCGTTGCAAAAAAAGGCACAGACCAGAAGGCTGTAATGGCTTTGGCTGGGGTTGCTGCAATATCAGGTCTTTTGTTTATGATTACTTTCAATGGATATTATGAGATTGAAAAAGAGGATCTG
>JAGBXV010000074.1 GCA_017629115.1 Clostridia bacterium
AAAATAATTGAAAATAACGGTTGCAGCAGCCGCTGCAACCCTTATCTTTTCTAAAAAACTAAAAAAATTAAATTTTTATATTGACATTTGGGAATTCTATGTGTATAATAATAAAAGTCGGTTGAAAACTTAATATGCACCATTAGCTCAGCTGGTAGAGCACCTGACTCTTAATCAGGGTGTCCAGGGTTCGAGTCCCTGATGGTGTACCACAAAAAGAGATGTGCATTGCACATCTCTTTTTGTATTGCACCATTCCTGCCTTTGGCAGGACGGATTCAGGCTTCACTTTGCTCGCCTTCATCTCGCAGGGACGCTCAAGCTATAACACAATCCACCGGATTGTGTTATTTACGCTTTCGGCTGATGGTGTACCAAATAAGAGTGAGTATCTTATGATGCTCACTCTTATTTTATATTTGTCAGAGGGACTCGAACCCTGAGAGGGCACCGAGCGTTAAGAAAACAATCCTGTTTTGTTTGCGTTTTTTTATATTCATAATTACCTCTAAAAACTTCGTTATCATCAGTACATAACTAAAAAACCTTTTGTCATCAAAAAAACATTTTACAAATGCACCAAAATGGTGTATAATAATTTTAACATAGTAAAATGTAACAAGGAGGCACATTTTATGGCACAGGAAAACAACAACGCTCCTGTACAGGAGTTGTCAGAAATTTTACAGGTAAGAAGGGACAAGCTTGCAGAGCTTCAGGAAAGCGGCAACGACCCTTTTCAGATAACCAAATTTAACCGCACACACACCTCAAAGGACATCTGCGAGGGTTGCAGTACAGAAGAACGCACAGTCGAAGTTCGCGGTGAAGAAAAGCAGATTACAGCTAAAATCTCTCCCGTAGACGGCGAAACTGTCACTGTTGCAGGCAGAATTATGTCTAAGCGTGGTATGGGTAAGGTTGGCTTTGCTCACATTCAGGATATTGATGGCAAAATACAGCTTTTTGTAAAGAAAGATGTTTTAGGCGAGGACGCTTACAACACATTTAAAAAATATGACATCGGTGACATCGTAGGTGCAACAGGTGAAGTGTTCACAACACAGACAGGCGAAATCTCAATCCGTGTTGACTCTATCACACTCCTTTCAAAGTCATTACAGCCCTTGCCCGAAAAATTCCACGGCATGACAAACACCGACCTTCGTTACCGTCAGCGTTATGTTGACCTTATTATGAATGCGGATGTTAAGGATACATTTGTTAAGCGTTCAAAGATTATTGCAGCTATCAGAAGATATTTAGACGCACAGGGATTTTTAGAAGTTGAAACACCTATGCTTGTTGCAAATGCAGGTGGAGCTGCAGCTCGCCCCTTTGAAACACACTTTAACGCATTGGATGAAGATTTCAAGCTTCGTATTTCATTGGAGCTTTACTTAAAGAGATTAATCGTAGGCGGTTTAGAGCGAGTTTATGAAATCGGCAGAGTTTTCAGAAATGAAGGCTTAGATACCCGCCACAACCCTGAGTTTACTCTTATGGAGCTTTACCAGGCATACACAGATTACCACGGTATGATGGACTTAACAGAAAACCTCTACCGCCATGTTGCTCAAGAAGTTTTAGGCACAACAAAAATTACCTACAACGGCATTGAAATGGATTTAGGTAAGCCTTTCGAGCGTATCACAATGGTTGATGCAGTTAAAAAGTACGCAGGTGTTGACTTTAACGAAATTAATTCAGTTGATGAAGCTCGTGCAATTGCTAAAGAAAAGCATGTTGAATTTGAACCTCACCACACAAAGGGCGACATCCTAAACACATTCTTTGAAGAATATGTTGAAGAACACTTAATCCAGCCCACATTCGTTATGGACCACCCTGTGGAGATTTCTCCTTTAACAAAGAAGAAGCCCACAGACCCCAATTATGTTGAGCGTTTTGAGTTCTTTATGAACGGCTGGGAAATGGCAAACGCATATTCAGAGCTTAATGACCCCATTGACCAGAGGGAAAGATTTAAAGCACAGGAAGCACTTTTAGCTTTAGGTGATGAAGAAGCAAACACAACCGACGAAGACTTTATGAACGCGTTGGAAATCGGTATGCCTCCCACGGGCGGTATCGGTTTCGGTATTGACCGTATGTGCATGTTACTTACCGACTCTGCAGCAATTCGTGATGTACTGTTGTTCCCAACAATGAAGACATTGGATAAATAAGCTTGTGGATTAAATAATTCTTTCCCCCGACTTGATTCGGGGGATTTTTTTTGATACAATAAAAGAATAACAATCAATCGGGGGTAAGTTATGAAAATTATAGACTTATTAAACAGCAAAAAACTCTCGCTTTCTTTTGAGGTTTTTCCGCCAAAAACGGAAACAAGCTTTGAAAGTGTAAGATGCGCAACTGAAGAAATAGCAAAGCTAAATCCCTCGTTTATGAGTGTTACATACGGCGCAGGCGGCGGTACAAGCAAGTACACTCTTGAGATTGCAAAGAACATAAAGAGCTTTTACGGCGTGCCTACACTTGCACACCTTACTTGTGTTTCGTCAACCCGAGAAACGGTCAAAGCTCGTATAGCTGACATAAAAGCTGCAGGCATAGAAAATGTTATGGCACTTCGTGGTGACATTCCCCAAGAACTAAAGGATGCTGACCGCAGCGGTTGGGATTATCGCTATGCGGTAGACTTGATTCGTGACCTTAAAGAGGCGAACGAGGATTTTTGCATCGGTTGTGCCTGCTATCCTGAAATCCATCCCGAAAGCGAAAATCAAGCGCAAGACATTAAGCACTTAAAGGAAAAGGTAGACGCAGGCTGTGACTTTATAACTACTCAAATGTTTTTTGACAACAATCTGTTATACAATTTTCTGTATAAAATCCGTGAGGCAGGTATCACCGTACCTGTTATTCCTGGAATTATGCCAATTACCAACGGAAATCAGGTGGAGCGTGCAATATCCCTTTCGGGCTCGTTTATGCCTCAGAGGTTTAAGAGCTTAGTTGATAAATTCGGCAAAAGTCCTGCTGCCATGAAGCAGGCAGGTATAGCTTACGCTACCGATCAGATTATAGATTTATATGTCAATGGCATAACAAATGTACATGTATATTCAATGAACAAACCCGATGTTGCCCAAAAAATTCAGGCAAACCTTTCGGACATTTTAGAAAAATGACAATATTTACAAAAACCTACAAAGAACCCCCAATTTGCGAAAAAGAAATATTGCGGTATGCAGGGTGCAAAGAAGCAAGCGACGATGTTACAGAGCTTATGCACTCTTGTATAGATGAGGCGCGCCTGTGTCTTAGCTACAAGGTTTGCTACTGTGAACTTTCGGTAAAAGTGGAGGAAGATGAGTGCGATTTTGGTAACTTTTCCGTAGCATCAGGTGACCTGGTCAAATGCTTGGCGGGAAGCAACCGTGTTGTGCTTTTTGGTGCAACGGTAGGTAGCTCCCTTGACCGACTTATAGCAAAATACTCTCGTATTTCGCCCTCTCGCGCCTTGATGCTTCAGGCTATCGGCGCTGAGAGAATTGAGGCACTATGCGACGCTTTTTGTAAAGAGTCAGGCTGTGGTGTGAGATTTTCGCCAGGCTACGGTGACTTATCCCTACAAGTACAAAAGAAGATATTTGATATTTTAAATTGCGAAAAACACATAGGTCTTACCTTAAATGACAGTTTAGTTATGTCGCCGTCAAAATCGGTTACGGCATTTGCTGTTTCGGGTAAAGCTAAAAATAAATGTAAATCCTGCAAAAAAACAGACTGCGCATACAGAGGTGCATTATGAACTTTAAAGAATACTTAAAAGACAATATAGTTTACTTAGACGGCGGTATGGGTACGCTTCTTCAGGCTCAGGGACTTGCCCCAGGTGAGTATCCCGAGCGGTGGAACATTACACACCCCGAGATAATTACAAATATCCACAAAGATTACTTTGACGCAGGCAGCAATGTTGTGTGCACAAACACATTTGGCGCTAATATTTTGAAGTTTTCAGAAGAAGAACTGGAAGAAATCATAAAAGCCGCAATAGAGAATGCAAATGGGGCACGCAAGCAAAGCAAAAACTCAGCGGAAAAGTTTATAGCCTTAGACATCGGTCCTTCAGGAAAGCTCCTAAAACCTCTTGGCGACCTTGATTTTGAAGACGCTGTTTCTGTTTTTGCTCAAACTGTAAAGTTAGGCGCAAAGTACGGCGCAGACCTTGTGATTATAGAAACAATGAACGACTCCTACGAAACCAAGGCGGCGCTTTTGGCAGTTAAGGAAAACTGCGACCTGCCTGTAATTGTTTCAAATGCCTACGGCGAGGATAAAAAGCTTATGACTGGCGCAACGCCTCAGGCTATGGTGGCACTTTTAGAGGGTATGGGAGCAGATAGCATTGGCGCAAACTGCTCATTAGGTCCACGACAGCTAAGGGGCGTGGTGGAGGAGCTTTTGTCTTGTGCGTCGGTGCCTGTTGTGTTAAAACCCAATGCAGGGATTCCTAAGGCAGTTGACGGAAAAACAGTCTTTGACATAACAACAGAGGAGTTTGCCACAGAAGTAGCCGATTTGATAAAATCAGGTGTGCGACTTGTGGGTGGTTGCTGCGGAACAACTCCTGAATACATAAAGGCGCTCTATAGAGCATCAAAGGGCTTGACACCCTGTAAGTTGACAGATAAAAACAAAACAGTAGTATCATCCTACACCCACGCTGTGGAGTTTGGTGAATCTCCTGTTTTAATTGGTGAGCGCATAAATCCCACAGGCAAAAAGCGATTTAAACAGGCGCTTATGGAAAATGACATAGATTACATATTAAATGAGGGTGTAAATCAGCAGGAAAAGGGAGTTCACATTTTAGATGTGAATGTAGGACTTCCCGACATAAACGAAGTAGAAATGATAAAGACCGCCGTGTGCGAGCTTCAGGCGGTGACAAATCTGCCCTTGCAGATTGACACAGCGGATACTTGTGCCATGGAGGCGGCTTTAAGACGCTACAACGGAAAAGCTATGATAAACTCCGTAAACGGCAAAAAAGAAAGTATGGAAGCAGTATTTCCTCTTGTAAAAAAATACGGCGGTGTGGTTGTAGCTCTAACACTTGATGAAAACGGAATCCCCGAAACGGCACAGGGAAGGGAGGAAATTGCCAAGAAAATCTTAGCCAAGGCGAAAGAATACGGCATAGACAAAAAAGATATAATCTTTGACACTTTAGCTATGACAATAAGTGCTGACAGCCGTTCTGCCTTAGCAACCCTCGGTGCGTTGAAAACGATAAAAGAAGAACTTGGTTGCCACACATCTTTGGGCGTTTCCAATGTGTCATTCGGACTCCCTGTAAGAGATGCGATAAACGGTGTGTTCTTTGCACTGGCTTTGGAAAACGGACTTTCTGCCGCTATTATGAACCCCTATTCTGCCGATATGATGAAAACATACTATTCATACCGTGCGCTCAAAGATATGGACGACAACTGCGCCGACTATATTGAGGCGTCATCGGAATTTGCGCAAGTTATCGCACCAACGCAAATGACAGAAAAAACAAAAGAAGAGTATAAATCAGAGCTTCAGTCAGCAATAATAAAAGGCTTTAAGGAAAAATCAGCGATAATAACGGCAGAGATTTTAAAGACTTCGGCCCCCTTAGATATTGTGCAGGAAGAAATTATCCCTGCATTGAATATGGTGGGCAAAGGCTTTGAGGAAAAGACGGTTTATCTGCCACAGTTACTTATGAGCGCAGAATCGGCAAAAAGTGCCTTTGAAAAGATTAAGGAAGCTATGCCCGATAAAAACGCCAAGGACAAGGGCACGGTGGTTATCGCCACAGTCCATGGCGACATTCACGATATAGGCAAAAATATAGTAAAGCTACTGCTTGAAAACTACGGCTTTAATGTTTTGGATTTGGGCAAGGATGTACCCCCTGAGGTTGTTGTGGATAAGGTTGTAGAAACTAATGCGCCCTTGGTGGGACTGAGTGCTTTAATGACTACCACCGTCCCTGCTATGGAGGAAACTATACGCCAGTTAAAGAAGCGCGCTCCTTGGTGCAAAACAGTAGTTGGGGGAGCCGTGTTAACACAGGAATATGCCGACAAAATCGGCGCCGACAAATATGCCCGTGACGCAATGGAAACTGTGAGATACGCAGAAACGGTAATAAAATAAAAAAGACTGTCGAAAATCGACAGTCTTTTTTTTGCCCCAACACCTTTATTATAGCACGGAAAATGTAGGTTTGTAAAGAGGAAAATGAAAAATTTTAACGTTTTCTGCTATTTGCACAAAAATAAGTTATTATTTTTTGCTATTACGCCAATTGAAAATAGCGAAAATATATGCTAAAATGTAACCACAAGGTAACCAAAGGAGGTACAGTCCAATGAAAATTTAAAAATGGCTTTTTTATAAAAGGTGCCGGGATGAAATTGAATATTGATTTAAACTAAATCTATACAAATGAAGGTTAGATGGGACAACCAGATGTATAAAGAAGAAAAAAGTGCAAAAAGAGCATGAGCACAAAACCACGACGGTGATACGTTTTATATAGATTTGAAATATGGAATATGGATCAATAATAATCAAAAAAGTTTAAATCAAGATTTGACTAAAACCTTTATAAGAAAAGTCAGGATTCGTCTTTTGTAAACAAAGAAACATTATCCAAATCTTGAGTTGTTCTCGCTTAGAGAAAAAATTAAAAATTGCGGTTCGTTGGTAGTGGTGATGAGTGCAAAAAGGCAGAAAACCGAAGGAGGGTCATGTAAAATGATGAATATGGATTTTAAGAGTCAGCAGAAATGACCTCTGATTGTAGTTCCAGGATACAGTCGGAGGTCATTTCTTTTTTGTTAAGAATTTCTTTGTGTTATTGACTTTTTTTCGTTTTGGTGATACTCTTATATAAGAAAATCATTGCGAGGTGTATTATGAGAAAAATTATATTCTTACAGCCCGTATTCAAAGAAATGATATGGGGCGGAAACAAATTAAAAACAGATTTTGGATATGACATTCCCAGCGACAACACAGGTGAGTGCTGGGCGATTGCTGCTCACAAAAACGGCGACAGCTTGGTTTTAACCCCTGAATTTTCGGGATATACCCTGAGCCGGTTGTGGAATGAAAAGCGTGAGCTTTTTGGGAATCTTGA
>JAGBXV010000075.1 GCA_017629115.1 Clostridia bacterium
GAATTGTTTAATTCCATTTCTTCAGCTTTGTCGTTTAAGCCAAGCTCTATGAGTTCGGCAACCAGCTCTTTGTTTTCTTGTCTTTTAAAAAAGTCAACAATGTTTTGTGCTGTTTTTTCACCAATATCTGAAATTTGAGTTAAATCTTCAAAAACAATCTGCAAGCGGTTTACATCAATGGATGCGATTATGCGTGCGACTTTTGAAGAACTTACAGAAATTCCCGATATTGGCGAAAAAACCGCACAGAATATTGTAGAATATTTTGCACACGAGGAAAATAAATCGCTCATTGAAAGACTGATTAGCCTTGGTGTAAATGACAAAGCAGAAGTTGCCGCAGCTACAAGCACAGAGCTATCTGGTAAGAAGTTTGTAGTAACTGGTAAGTTTGACGGTCTTTCCCGTGATGAGATTATTGAGATTATTGAGAAAAACGGTGGCGAATCAATAGGCTCTGTGTCTAAAAAAACCGACTTTTTGATAGTCGGCGAAAACGCAGGCAGTAAGCTTTCCAAAGCAGAAAGCTTAGGAATTAAAACTCTCACATTAGATGAGCTTATGAATATGATTAATTCGGAGGAATAAAAATGTTAGCTAAAAAATACAAGGAAATGTTGACTAAAAAATCAGTAATCCGTGAACTTTCAGAATTTGCAACCGCAAGAGGTAAGGAAATCGGTTATGAGAATGTATTTGATTACAGCCTCGGCAACCCCTCAATTCCCGTGCCGCAGAAAGTAACAGATTATCTTATCAGGACTTTATCGGAAGAAAATCCTATGGCGCTCCACGGCTACAGCCCCAGTCTTGGTATTCCCGAAGCTAAGGAAAAGCTGGCTGAATCATTAAATCGCCGTTTCGGTATGAATTATAAAGGTACACACATCTTTATGACATCAGGCGCAGCAGGTGCTATTGCCCACGCTGTAAGATGCGTAACAGAACCTGGGGATGAGGTTTTGGCTTTTGCTCCTTTCTTCCCCGAATACATCCCCTACATAAATCATTCCGGCGCTGTATTAAAGACAGTTGCTCCTCAGACAAAAGATTTTCAGATTAACTTTGAAGAATTCGAAAAAATGCTCACCGATAAAGTTGCGGCTGTTTTAATTAACACACCTAACAACCCCTCGGGTGTTGCGTATTCTGAAGAAACACTCACAAAACTGGCTAACCTCTTAGAAGAAAAATCAAAAGAGTTCGGTCACGAAATTTATCTTATTTCTGACGAGCCATACCGCGAGATTACATTTGACGGTGTAGAATCCCCCTACCCCTCAAAATTCTATAAGTACACACTTAGCTGTTACTCTTTCTCAAAGTCACTTTCACTCCCCGGCGAGCGTATCGGATATGTGGCTGTTCACCCCGATTGTCCCGAGGCTGAAACAATGGTGGTAATGATGGGACAGATTTCACGAGGCATCGGTCATAACTGCCCTGCTTCTCTCTTCCAGCTTGCAGTAGCAGAAAATGCAGATTTAACAGCTGACTTATCAGTCTACGAAAAGAATATGAACATCATTTACGATACTTTGATGGAATTGGGATTTACCTGTGTTCGCCCCAACGGCACATTCTATATCTTCCCTAAAGCTTTAGAGGACGACGCCGTTGCATTCTGTAAAAAGGCACTTAAATATGACCTTGTTTTAGTTCCCGCTGACTCATTCGGTTGCCCCGGATATTTCAGAATGGCATACTGCATAGACACAGAAAAGGTAGAACGCTCAATGGTAGCGCTGAAAAAATTCGTAGAAACAGAATATCCGAATAGATAAGAAAAAAATTAAGCCCCGACGAAAGTCGGGGCTTTTCTTTTTATTAGCTGTCAATTGTAGATATACAAATTGTCATTTCTTCCAATACATCTAAGAACACGCGAAGTGTATCCAAAGCTGTAAAGGTTGTGATGTTGTTTTCAGCAGCACAGCGGCGTAAGATGTAGCCGTTTGTCTGCTGTTCTTTAGAGTGAACATCCTTTGTATTGATAACATAGGTTACAAAGCCTTTTCTCATATGGTCTAAGATGCCGTCAGGACCGTCATCAACTTTCTTTTCACGGGTTCTGATGCCATTTTCCTTTAAGAATTTAGCTGTGCCACCTGTTGCTTCAATATTAAAGCCTAAGTTGTAGAAGCGCTTGATTAAGGGAAGTGCTTCTTCCTTGTCAACATCTGCGATTGTTGCAAATACTGTGCCGTAGTTTACAACATGCATATCCGCAGCCTGCATCGCTTTGTAAAGGGCGCGTGTAAGTGTGTCGTCATAGCCAATTGCTTCACCGGTTGATTTCATTTCAGGTGAGAGATATGTGTCAACGCCACGGATTTTCGAGAACGAAAAGGCAGGAACCTTTACATACCAGCGTTTCTTTTCTTCGGGGTAGATTTCAGTAATTCCCTGTTCCTTTAATGTTTTTCCCAAGATTACAAGTGTACCGATGTCCGCCAAATTGTAACCTGTTGATTTCGATAAGAAAGGAACTGTTCGAGAAGAACGGGGGTTAACCTCGATAACGAAAACATTATCATCCTTATCTACAATAAACTGAATGTTGTAAAGACCAATAATACCAATACCCAAACCTAAGCGCTTGGTGTAATCTAAGATTGTGTCCTTTACCTTCTGTGAAATACTGAATGTGGGGTAAATTGAAATTGAGTCACCTGAGTGGATACCTGTACGCTCAACATGCTCCATAATACCTGGAACAAATATGTCTGTACCGTCGCAAACTGCGTCAACTTCAACTTCTTTACCGATGATATATTTGTCAACCAATACGGGTTTATCCTCATCAATTTCAACGGCTGTCTTCAAGTAGTGACGAAGTCCCTGCTCATCCGCTACGATTTCCATAGCACGACCGCCCAAAACATAAGAGGGGCGAACCAATACAGGATAACCGATTGCCTCAGCAGCACGAATACCGTCCTCAATCTTTGTAACGGCACGGCCGTTAGGCTGGGGAATTTTTAACTCTTCCATAATTTTTTCAAAAGAGTCACGGTTTTCTGCTCTCTCGATAGCTTCGCAGTCTGTACCGATTAACTTAACACCGCGCTTCATTAAGCCCTCTGCTAAGTTGATAGCTGTCTGACCGCCTAGTGACGCGATAACGCCCATAGGCTTTTCAAGCTCAACTACATTCATAACATCTTCAACTGTCAAAGGCTCAAAGTAGAGCTTGTCAGATGTTGTGTAGTCGGTTGAAACTGTTTCGGGGTTGTTGTTTATAATAATTGCCTCATAACCTGAGTTTTTGATTGTCTGTACTGCGTGAACTGTAGAATAGTCAAATTCAACGCCCTGACCGATACGGATAGGGCCTGAACCTAAAACGATAATCTTTTCACGATCTGTACGGATTGATTCGTTTTCTTCCTCATAAGTTGAGTAGAAATAAGGAATATCGCTTGCTACTTCACCTGCGCAGCTGTCAATCATTTTGTACACAGGGAACATATTGTTTGCCTTACGCAAGTTATATACATAGTCTTCTTTTTCATTCCAAAGCTGAGCAATGTACTTATCAGAAAAGCCCATTTTCTTAGCCTTGTAAAGAAGGTCAATATTGCCCTTTGTTTCGGGGTTTTCCAAAACTCTTTCAAAGTCAACAATGTTCTTGATTTTATCCAAGAAGAACATATCAATCTGTGTTGCGTTACAGATTCTTGAGTGGTCAACGCCCAAATACATAAGCTGAGCGATTGCGTAAATTCTGTCGTCTGTGCCCTCAGCAATGTATGCCATAAGCTCGTCAACTGACATTTTTTCCTTGTCAAACTTTGACATATAAAGGTGGCAAACGCCAATCTCAAGTGAACGAACAGCCTTTAACAAACTTTCCTCCATTGTTCTGCCTATTGACATAACTTCGCCTGTGGCTTTCATCTGTGTTGAAAGCTTATTTGAGGCTTGAGTAAACTTGTCAAAGGGGAATCTTGGCATCTTGGTTACTACATAGTCGATTGTAGGTTCACAAGCTGCAGTTAAGCTACCAAGCTTAATTTCTTCCAAGGTCATACCGATAGCAACTTTAGCTGTTACTCTTGCAATGGGGTAACCGCTGGCTTTAGATGCCAAAGCTGATGAACGCGAAACTCGGGGGTTAACCTCGATTAAGTAATATTTAAATGACTGGGGGTCTAATGCAAACTGTACATTACAGCCTCCCTCAATCTTTAATTCACGAATTAATTTCAATGCGCTGTCACGGAGCATATGATACTCTTTGTTTGTCAATGTCTGGCTGGGAGCAACAACGATAGAGTCGCCTGTGTGGATACCTACAGGGTCCATATTCTCCATACTGCAGATAGCGATAGCAGTATCATTTTTATCACGCATTACTTCGAACTCAATTTCTTTATAGCCTTTTATACTCTTCTCAACCAAAACCTGACCAACAGGAGAAAGTTTAAGAGCATTTTTCATAATTTCAGCTAATTCTTCGTCATTATCAGCAAAGCCGCCGCCTGTACCACCAAGAGTAAATGCAGGACGAAGAACTACAGGATAACCGATACGCTCAGCCGCAGCCTTAGCCTCTTCAATAGAGTATGAAATTTCAGAAGGAATAACAGGCTCGCCTATACGCTCGCAAAGCTCTTTGAAGAGCTCTCTGTCCTCTGCCATTTCAATACTTTCACGGCTTGTACCTAAAAGCTCAACGCTGCACTCAGCGAGTATGCCTTTTTTGTCAAGCTGCATAGCCAGGTTAAGACCAGTCTGTCCGCCAATGCCGGGAACGATAGCGTCGGGACGCTCGTAGCGGATAATTTTAGCTATATATTCAAGATTTAAAGGTTCCATATATACCTTGTCGGCAATTGTGGTATCAGTCATAATTGTTGCGGGGTTTGAGTTACAAAGAATTACCTCATACCCTTCTTCCTTTAAAGCGAGACACGCCTGTGTGCCTGCGTAGTCAAACTCTGCCGCCTGACCGATAACGATAGGACCTGAACCTATAACCAATACTTTTTTGATGTCTGTTCTTTTAGGCATTGTCACGCGCCTCCTTTATCATTTTAATAAATTCTTCAAAAAGATATCCACTGTCCTGAGGACCGGGGGCGCTTTCTGGATTATACTGAACGGAAAATACTCGGTCTTTCTTGTTGCAAACACCTTCAACACTACCGTCAACAACATTTATATGTGTTACGCTAAGAGGAGTGTTTTTAAGTGATTCTTCGTTTACCACATAGCCGTGATTCTGACTTGTGCATTCGATTTTTCCTGTTTCTAAATTTCTTACAGGATAGCCGCCTCTGTGGCCAACCTTCATTTTATCAATACGAGCACCGTATGCTAAGCTGATTATCTGATGTCCCATAGCAATACCGAATATGGGGTATTTACCTATGAGCTTTTTAACTGTTTCGATTACTTCGGTAGCAGTCTCGGGGTTTCCGGGACCATTGGAAACGAACACGCCGTCGGGTTTCATAAATTCAATTTCTTCGGCGGATGTATTGTAAGGAACAACCGTAACATTGCAGCCTGCAGCATTCAGACTTCTGATAATACTGAGTTTAATACCACAGTCGATAGCTACAATATTATATTTATGGCTGGTTGTTCTTGAATACCAGCGCTTTTTACAGCTGACTTTTTCGATGACATTTTCAGGAATGTCAACACTCGCCAAAATCTTCATAGCGTCTTCCTTTGCGGTGTCAGCCGATGTGATTAAGGCTTTTTTAGTACCCAAATCACGGATGCTTCGGGTAAGCTTTCTGGTGTCCACTCCGTAAATACCAGGGATGTCGTTTTCCTCCATAAACTCAGACAAGGTCTTTGTGTAACGGAAGTTGCTGGGCATATCGTTATAATCTCTTGCAACGATAGCTCCCACAGCAGGGACTTTCGCCTCAAAATCCTCATCGGTTACGCCGTAGTTACCAATCAAAGGATAAGTCATAACAACCATCTGGTTTGCGTATGACAAATCAGAGATTATCTCCTGATAGCCTACAACCGAGGAATTGAATACTATTTCGCAAACGCGGTCAGCAACAGCGCCAAAGCTGTAGCCGTAGTATTCGTCGCCGTTTTCAAATACAATTTTTCTGTCGAATGCTTTGTCCATACAGTCTACCTCAAATCTTTTTAGCATTAGTTCGTTCTGTGATTAACTTTATCATATCTATATCAGAAATATTATAACATTGTATATACATAAAGTCAATAAAAATTAATACGAAAAAGGAGCTTTTTCAAAAGAAAAAACTCCTTTTTTCGGATTAGTTGTTTACTTCTTTGAGAATGACTGGCAGTCTACGCACTCGCAAACTTCGGGATTTGCCTCATGAGTACCTACTGAAATGCAATCCAATGAGCAATACTGTTTGTCGCCGCAATGATATTTACACTGCTGTACTGTACATTTGATTGAATTGTTTGCCTGACAGTTTCCTGTGCTACAGTTCATATTCTTCCCTCCTATAGTTGAGGTCTCTAGCCTCAATTATAGTGTGCACAGTTTTTTAAAAATTATTTCTTTTGATTTTTTCAATTTTACAAATTACATTTTCCAAAAGCTTCACGCTTCTTTTAGCACTTCTTAGGGTGTTAAATTTCTTTGCAAGTCCAATGTCCGACACAAAAGTTCTTACGCTGAAAAAATATTTATCTCCTTGTTCAAGGGGAATCTTTATGACATAATAGCTGTCAAAATCGTCATCCAGCAACCACACAAAACCGCCTCCTGTAGACAGTTTAGCACTGATAAAGACACTTTTCAACAGTTGTGACAATTTGTGTCACATTTATCGGTTTTGTGTCAGATTAAAGAATGCTTTGTCGCCCAAATAGCACGCTTGTGCACCTAATTCTTCCTCTATGCGGATAAGTCTGTTATATTTTGCAACTCTGTCCGTGCGGCTGGGTGCACCTGTTTTTATCTGTCCCGAATTTGTGGCAACTGCAATGTCCGCTATTGTGGTATCCTCTGTTTCGCCGCTACGGTGTGAGGTTACTGCAGTATACCCTGCACGGTTTGCCGCCTCAATTGCTTCCAAGGTTTCGGTTAGTGTGCCTATTTGATTTACCTTGACTAAAATGGAGTTTGCACAGCCCTGAGTTATACCCTGTTTTAATCTGCTTGTGTTTGTTACAAAAAGGTCATCGCCCACAAGCTGGATTTTACCTCCCAAAGTGGAGGTAAGGTTTTTCCAGCCCTCCCAGTCATCTTCAGAAAGTCCGTCCTCTAAAGATATAATGGGATATTTTTTTGATAAATCCTCCCAGAAGCGTATCATATCGTCACGGGTTTTAAAGTCATCGGTTTTCCAGAAATAATATCCGTCCCGGTTTATTTTTTTTGCCTCTTCATAAAGTTCGGTGCTGGCTGCATCCATTGCGATTTTAAAATCTGTTCCGGGAGTAAATCCGGCTTTTTCTATAGCTTCGCAAATAAGCTGCAGGGCTTCTTCGTCGGACTTTAGGTTTGGCGCAAAGCCACCCTCATCACCAACAGATGTTGAATAGTTTTTACTTTTTAATACTTTCTTTAAGCTGTGAAAAACTTCTGTTGACTTTCTTATACATTCTGAGAAGTTTATCGCTCCTGTGGGCATAATCATAAATTCCTGCAAATTCACACTGTTGTCGGCATGCTTGCCACCATTTAAAATATTCATCATAGGAACAGGAAGTGTG
The DNA here is from genome assembly GCA_017629115.1 of Clostridia bacterium. Taxonomy (GTDB): domain Bacteria; phylum Bacillota; class Clostridia; order UBA1381; family UBA9506; genus Congzhengia. The sequence continues at coordinate 7,675 of JAGBXV010000075.1, forward strand.
TGGGCATTAACACCGCCAATGTAGCGGTAAAGGCTTAACCCCAAGGAATTTGCCGCAGCCTTGGCACACGCCAAAGATACCGA
>JAGBXV010000076.1 GCA_017629115.1 Clostridia bacterium
GGCGAAAGAAGCTGAAGAAGAAGGTTTTACGGAACTCGCAGCTCAGTTCAGAGGTGTTGCAGCGGTAGAAAAAGCTCACGAAGAAAGATACCTTGCGCTTCTTAAAAATGTAGAAACAAAGCAAGTATTTGAAAAAGCAGGCGTAGTTATGTGGGAATGCCGCAACTGCGGTCACCTTGTAATGGGCACAAAGGCTCCTGAAGTTTGTCCTGTATGTGCACATCCTCAGGCGCATTTCGAAGTACACGCAGAGAATTACTAATAACTAAGGGATAGAGAAATCTATCCCTTAATTTTTTTTGAATAATTTGTAACCACGGTTGAAATTCGGATGCATTTTTGATAAAATATAATAAGGTGATTAAAATGCAAAAAAATGAAAAAACAACTGAAAATATAGAACTTTTGGCGGAGGATAAAGCGGGACAGTATGATGAACTTATGGCGTACTTTAAGTGTGCTATGATGGAGATAGAAACAAAATTCCGCGTACTTAATGAAGAATTCTCGCTCCAGTATGATCGTAACCCCATAAGCGCCATAAAAAGCCGATTAAAGACCTTTAAAAGTATTAGAGAAAAGCTTATAAAAAATGATTTTCCCTTGACTGTGAACTCCGTTGAAGAAAACTTAAATGATGTTGCGGGTGTTCGCGTTATATGTTCGTTTGAGCGTGATGTGTATCTTTTGGCAGAAGCACTCCTGAGTCAGGATGATATTGAACTTATCGCTAAAAAAGACTACATAGCTCATCCCAAGGACAACGGCTATCGTAGCCTTCATTTGATTGTCGCTGTTCCTATATATTTGGTAAACGAAAAACGCACAATGCGTGTTGAAATCCAGCTTCGTACTATCGCAATGGACTCCTGGGCGACATTGGAGCATCAGCTTAGGTATAAGAAAAATATTGAGTTCACTGATGAAATGGCAGAGGAGCTTTTCCGCTGTTCTCAGCTCAGTTCTGAGCTTGACCACAAAATGGATAATTTGAGGAAATTAGTTAATGTTTAGGATAAAAAATAAAAAAAGTTGTTGACTTTGACAGACGATAATGCTATAATGTATGTTAGCCGCGTGCGTGAGGTTGTAAATGGAATGCGAAATTCCTACCGAAACGGCAGCGAGCAAGGATGGAGGAGGTGCGATTATGTACGCAATTATCAAAACAGGCGGAAAACAGTACAAGGTTTCCGAAGGCGATGTTATCTATGTTGAAAAACTCGGCGTAGAAGACGGTGCAACTGTTACATTCGACGAGGTATTAGCAGTAGGCGAAGGCGATTCATTAAAGGTAGGTACACCTTTAGTTGAAGGCGCTACTGTTACAGCTAAGGCGTTAGTTGGTGAAGGTAAGGCTAAGAAGTTTATTGTCTTCAAGTACAAGCCCAAAAAGGGTTATGCTAAGAAGCAGGGCCACAGACAGCCTTTCACAAAAGTTGTTATTGAAAAGATAAACGCATAATTATGACTAGTATTTGCGTTTATAAAAAAGGTAATCACATTGTAAAGTACACAGTGGAGGGACACACAGGCTATTCAGAAGAAGGTTCTGATATTGTGTGTGCAGCGGTTTCTGCTGTTGCAACCCACACATTAAACGGTCTCACAGATATTGTTAAAATTTTTGTAGGATACGAAGTAAGTGACGCTTATCTTGAATGTATTGTTCCCGATAATCTATCGGAAGAAGAGCGTAAGCAGTCAGATATTTTACTTGATGCAATGTATCAAACCTTTAAAAATTTAGAAGAACAATACAAAGAATATATAACCATTATTGATATGGAGGTGTAGTTATGCTTAAGATTAACATTCAGCTCTTCGCTCATAAAAAGGGTGTAGGTAGCACAAAGAACGGACGCGACAGTGAAGCTAAGCGTCTTGGTGTTAAAAAAGCAGACGGTCAGAGCGTTCTCGCCGGCAATATTCTTGTTAGACAGAGAGGAACAAAGATTCATCCTGGTACAAATGTTGGCAAAGGCGGCGACGATACATTGTTCGCTTTAGTTAACGGTAAAGTTAAATTCGAGAAATTTGGCGCAGGCAAAAAGCGTGTAAGCGTATACGAGGACGTTACAGCGTAATTTTTAACAAACATAGCTCCGAGATTTTCATCGGGGCTTTTTTGCTATTTTTTGGAGGTGGGCAGTGTGCCGAAGATATTTGCAATTTCAGATTTACACTTGGGTTTTTCATGTGATAAGCCAATGAATATTTTTGGTAATAGCTGGGAAAACCACGAAGAAAGATTATATGAAAATTGGCAGGCAACAGTAGATAAGGATGATATTGTTTTAGTCCCCGGAGATATATCCTGGGAAACTTATGTTAACCGTGCTGTTGCTGATTTTGATTTTATAAATAAACTTAACGGAACGAAAATAATTACAAAGGGTAACCACGATTACTGGTGGGAAACTCTTTCTAAATTGAATAAATTTTTAGCGGAAAATAATTTTGATACCATTCGCTTTTTACACAACACCAATGTTGTGTTCGGTAATGTATGCATCTGCGGAACAAAAGGCTATCCCGAAACAGAAGGTATTCCCACAGACGATGAGGGAAAAAGACTTTACTCCAGAGAAATTATCCGTTTGGAAAATGCAATAGCAGATGCGAAGAAAATGAATGCTGAAAAAATAATAGTTCTTTTACATTACCCACCGGGCACACAAAGTGAATTTGCCCGTATTTTAAAGGATGCACAAGTGGATTATTGTATTTACGGACACCTCCATGGTGGCACATTTGGTGCAGTAACAAAAGGAAATGTTGGAGGAGTGGAGTACAGATTGGTGTCAGCAGACTATCTGAAATTTTGCCCCATAGAGATAACGAAAATATAGTAAGGTGGAGTATAAAGAGGAGGAATACCAGTGAACAATTTGTTGAATAATGTGTTAAATAAATGTCGTGAATATACGAAAAACGGGACAGTTGCAAGTTATATTCCTGAACTTGCCAAGTCTAATCCTGAGGATTTTGGAATATGTGTAGTTGCTGATGGAGGCTCCTTTTATTGTGCAGGAGATTTTAGTAAATCTTTTACTATACAAAGTATTATAAAACCCATAATACTTTTGTTGGCTTTGTTGGACAAGGGTGAGGAAAAAGTCCGTGCTCTTGTTGGTGTCGAAGCAACTGGAAAACCGTTTGACGCATTCAATTACAGCGATCAAGCATTAAAATGTGAGAACATTAATCCTATGATTAATGCAGGTGCAATTGCATTGTGTACCTTAATAAATGGAGATTCGTATGAGGAGAAATTTTCTCGTTTGTTGAGCCTGGTGCGAAAAATGGCAGACAATCCTCAGTTGGAAGTAAATCAGGATGTGTATATATCAGAAAAAACAACCGGTAATAAAAACCGTGCCCTTGCTTATATGTTGAAAGCTTATGGTATGATTGGGGATAATGTGGACGATATTCTTGATTGCTATTTTAGTGCGTGTTCTATAAATGTAAATAGTTTTGATTTAGCAAAAATAGCTTTTATTTTTGCTAACAAAGGAAAAAACATTATTACCGGTGAACAGATTTTTGATGAGAAATATGCAAGATATATCAATGCTGTCTTAGTGACATCGGGGATGTATGATGGTTCTGGCGAATTTGCATTGGATGTTGGAGTACCTGCTAAAAGTGGTGTAGGGGGAGGAATTATGGCAATAGTTCCAAATCGAATGGGTATAGGAATTTATTCTCCTGCTTTGGACAACAAAGGAAATAGTTGTGCGGGAATAAAAGCCTTGGAGTCGTTAAGCAAAGAATTGGAACTAAGCATATTTTAAGTTGATATTTTTAGTCTTAACATGACAGTGGGTTAAAAAGATTGTCGAAAAATGGCGTGAGGAGAAAGGAAATAAAGATGAATAAAGAAATTACAAAGATTATCAATAAGGTTATACTTGCGGAGCGGACGGTTCGTATTAAGCTTTTGGGCGATTCTATTACTCATGGTGTAGGAGGAACAGGGTTTGAACAGAACGGCGAAACCATTGTTAAGGGGTTTGCCCGTAATAAGGACGGATACTGTTGGGCAAAGCAGTTTAAGGAGTATATGGAGTCGCAATACGATTGTACTGTGACCAATAATGCATGCACAGGCACAAAGATAGAGTTTATAATTGATAATTTTGAACAGCTTATTGATATTGATGATGATATTGTTATATGTACTATAGGAACGAATAACCGTCATCAGTACTTTGCCGATACTCCTAAACATACGAAGCGTGAGCATATGGAAATTTTCTACGGAAATATCATTAAATTATATGATAAATTCAAAGAAATGGGAAAAGATGTAATTTTTGTTGCCAACATTCCTGCTTCGGCGGAAAATGAAAAAGACGGTGCAGATTATTGGAGAATTTTCCATATGAACGATGTAAACGACCTTTATATGAAGGCGTCAACTGTTTGTGGTTTTCCTTTCATCAGTATGTATTCGCAGTTTTTGGAATATTGCGAGTTGAAGGAAATAACTGTTGATTCCCTTCTTGCAGATGGGTTACACCCCAACGATAAAGGGTATGATGTTATGTTCAAACTTTTATTAAAAGAGCTTGGTATCGGGAGAAAGGTCTGTGAAACATCGCCCAAAAAGCTTGGCATCTAAATTATACAGTCTTTATAAACAAAACCGCAGTGAGCAATGCTCACTGCGGTTTTAAATACTCTTTTAACTTATCCAAATTCTTTTCAGCAACTTTTCGTCCTGCCTGATATGTTTTTTCAAGTTTATCAGCATTGTGTTCAATGTGACCTACATCTAACTTTTCCTCAGGGCGAATAACAAAAAGTTCGCCGCGGGCTTCTTTTTCTTTTATATAAGCTTTTGTTTCGTTGTACATAATATGTCGTTTTTCCATTACTTCAATCAGTTTTGGAAACTTTTTGTACTTTAGGCGGATGATAGGCAACACCTTGTTTTTTTCTTTTTTGTATGCTTCAGGTTGAGTGAGTACAACCACATTTTTGTTGTATCCCATATCTTCAAAAGCCTTAACAGGAATTGAGTCTGCCATACCGCCGTCAAGCATTTTTCTGCCGTCGGCTTCAACAATACGGGATGCTAAGGGCATAGAGGCGGATGCTCTCATCCACAAAAGACATTCCGGATCGTCAACATCATATTTCTTATAAACAGCTTCGCCTGTTTCTATGTCGGTGGTAACTATATAAAATTCCACATCTGATTTTCTAAAAGCATCGTTGTCAAATGGGTCAAGCTCGTTGGGGATTTTGTTGTAACAAAAATCTTCCCCAAACAGGTCACCTGTCTTAATAAGTGAGCGAAAACTGCAGTAACGCTTATCACGACAGTATTTTTTGTTGTATCTAATTGTTCTGCCGATTTGCTTTGTAATGTAGTTGCAACCAAATGTTGCACCGGCAGAAACGCCGATGACGCCGTCAAACTCAATGTCGTTTTCCATCAGTACATCCAAAACACCCGCGGTAAACATTCCACGCATAGCGCCGCCCTCTAATATAAGACCGCGTTTTATATCCATATTAACACCTCCAATAAACAAAAAAGTGGCAAGCCCAAAGGACTTACCACGATGTGGTGCCGCTGGCCGGAGTCGAACCGGCACGGTATCACTACCGGCGGATTTTGAGTCCGCTACGTCTGCCAATTCCATCACAGCGGCAAAAAACCTGACTTCATTATTTTAACACCAAACTTGCCATTTGTCAATAATTATTTTTAGTAAGTTGTTTTTTTATAAAAAGCCCCGAAAAAGTGCGTAAAAAGTGACAAAATTTCCAAAAAATATTAAAAAAACCCTTGTTTTTTCTGCTTTTTTATGGTATCATTTATGTATACTTTAAAAGTTGAGGTGAAAATGATGAACAAAACAGAATTAGTTGCTGCTGTTGCTGCTAAGGCTGAACTTTCTAAGAAAGATGCTGAAGCTGCTGTAAGTGCTACAATTGATGCTATCAAAGACGCATTAAAAGCTGGTGACAAAGTTGCTTTAGTTGGCTTTGGTACATTCGAAGTTAGAGCTCGTGCTGCTCGCGAGGGTAAGAACCCCCAGACAGGTGCGAAGATCAAAATCGCAGCTACAAAGGTTCCTGCTTTCAAGGCAGGCAAAGCGTTAAAAGACGCTGTAAAATAATCCAGGCGATAAATTAGGCGAAAGAGTTTATGCTCTTTCGCCTTTTTGCGTTTTTTGTTGAAATCTTATATAACATGTGTTAAAATAGAAAGAGAATATTTTTTTGGAGGTATTTATGAATAGAGTAGAAAAGGCGCTGCAAAATCACCACAATTGTTATAACTGCGCTCAGGCTGTGCTGTGCGCATTTGCAGATATTACTGATTATACCGAGGACCAGTTGTTCAGATTGTCCGAGGCTTTCGGTTTTGGTATGGGAACACAGGGTACCTGCGGTGCTGTAAGTGCTATGGTGTTCTTGGCAGGCTTGCAGGAAAGTGCAGGAGTTGACAAAATTCCTGAAACCAATAAAAAAGAGAGCTATGAATTTGCCCGTGAATTAATCGAAGCTTTTGAAGCAAAGAACAAGTCAGTAATTTGTAAGGAAATCAAAGGTGAAAATTTGCGCTCTTGCGACGGTTGCATTGAGGACGCAGTGAAAATATTAGAAGAAAAATTAAAGTAGGAATCATAATGGATAATAAAAAGGCTTTAAAAAAACAGATGGCGCAGAACAATCTGCACTTTAATAAGGCTCTGGGACAAAACTTTTTGACAGACGACGGCATACTTGACGAGATTATTGGTGCTGCTTGTCTGGACGATAATACCAATGTATTAGAAATTGGTCCAGGTGCCGGCGCTCTTACCTTAAGACTTGCGCCAAGGGCAAAAAAAGTTGTTGCTGTTGAGCTTGATACATCCCTTATTCCAATGTTAACGGAAAGCTTATCAGCATATAGCAACACAAAAATCATTAATAATGACATCTTAAAAGTGGACTTAAAAAATCTTATTGATGAGGAATTTAACGGCGAACCTGTAAGGGTAGTGGCTAATCTTCCCTACTATATTACCACGCCTATTATAATGAAACTTTTGGAGGAAAATCCGGGTTTTGAAAGTATCATTGTTATGGTACAAAAGGAAGTGGCGGATAGACTTGCGGCAATCCCCGGTGGGAAAAACTGCGGTGCAATAACCTACAGCGTTAATTACTACTGTGAGGCGCAAAAAGTGGTGGATGTACCGCCTGAAGCGTTTGTGCCTGCACCCAAGGTTTGGTCATCTGTCATAAAACTTGACTTAAGAGATAATCCTCCTGTTGAATGCGAGAATGTCAACCATCTTTTTGAACTTATAAAGGCAGCGTTTCTGATGCGTCGCAAAACTCTTTTGAATTGCATTTCAAACAGTAACACAATAAAATGCGATAAGGAAACTTTAAAAAGCATTTTGAGTGAACTGGGAATATCTGAAACAATCCGTGGAGAAGCGTTGACATTAACGGAATTTGCAAAGATAAGCAATATGATAATAAAAAGACAGTCTGTTTAAGACTGTCTTTTTATTATTTAACCTTCGTAGTTATAACCGATGTTTACAGCTTCGATATTCTTTTCAATCAACCAAGCCTTTGAAGCGGGAACACTCTTTTCAATGCCAAGCTTGATTTCATCAGGCGTATAAAGACCTGTTGCTTTGAGTAAAGCGCCAACTGTAATCATATTTGCCAATGTTTCTAAATGATGTTTGTTTGTAAGTTCTGTTGCGGGGATTTTGATTACATTAATATCCGTTCTTTCAACATCACGGTCGATTAACGAGTTATCCATTATAATGTAACCGCCTGCTTTAACTGCGTTTTCGAATTTGTCAAGCGAGGGACGGTTTAAAGCGATTAATACATCGGGTTCAGCAATAACGGGAGAACCAACAGGTGTGCCGTCTGAAATAACAACGCTGCAGTTACATGTGCCGCCACGCATTTCAGGTCCGTAAGAGGGAAGCCATGTTACATTTCTTTCTGTTTCCAAGCTTGTGTAAGCCAAAACCTTGCCGGCAAAAAGAATACCCTGTCCGCCGAAACCTGCTAAAATAATCTGACTACTTTTCATTTTTTATGTGCATCTCCTTTGAGTTAATTAACTAATCGTCTATGCGCTTAATATCCGCGCCTAATTTTCTGAATTTTTCTTCCATATTTTCGTATCCGCGGTCGATGTACTGAATATCGGTGATAACTGTTTCACCTTTTGCCATCAAACCTGCGATTACCATACCGGCACCACCGCGAAGGTCAGTTGCGCGCACTTGCGTGCCGGAAAGCCCTGTACCACGAATTATAGCGCGTCGTCCGCTTATGGTAATATCAGCCCCCATGCGAAGTAGCTCGTCCACATACTGGAATCTTGATTCCCATACGCTTTCTGTTACTGTGCTTGTACCTGATGATGCAGCAAGTAAAGAAACAAACTGGGGTTGCATATCGGTGGGGAAACCAGGATAGGGAAGTGTTTTAATATTTACGGGTTTTATAGTACCTGAACCTATGACGCGTATACTGTCATCAAATTCTAAAACTTTTGCGCCGGTTTCAACGAGCTTTGCGCTTACGGAATCCATATGCTTAGGTATAACATTCTTAACTAAAATATCGCCGCCTGTAGCAGCAGCCGCTACCATAAATGTGCCAGCTTCTATTTGGTCGGGGATAATCGAATATGTACCGCCGTGAAGTTTTTCAACACCGTGAATTTTTATCACATCAGTACCTGCGCCCTTGATATTGGCGCCCATAGCGTTTAAAAAGTTTGCCACATCAACGATGTGAGGCTCTTTTGCAACATTTTCAATAATTGTTGTGCCGCGTGCCAAGGTTGCCGCCAGCATGACATTTATTGTTGCACCAACAGACACCACATCAAGGTATACATTAGTACCTATTAAGCCTTCTGTTTCTGCATAAATAGCACCTGTTTCTTCGGCGCAGTCGTCAATCGCAGCACCTAAAGCCTTGAAGCCCTTTAAATGCTGGTCAATAGGACGGCTGCCGAAATTACATCCGCCGGGTAATGCCACATCGGCTTTTTTAATTCTGCCTAAAAGTGCGCCAAGTAAGTAATACGAAGCACGCATTTTGCGTACATGTTCATAGGGTGCTGTATATTTATTCACACTGGAAGAATCAATCTTAACGGTGTATTTGTCAAGGAATTCTACCTTGGCACCAAGCTCTTCCAATATGCTGCAAATCACGGTTACATCCTTAATTGCGGGAATGTTTTCGATAATGCAAGTACCGTCAACTAAAATTGCTGCAGGTATGATTGCCACGGCTGCATTTTTTGCACCGCTTATCGTAACTTCGCCGCAAAGGCGCTTGCCACCTTTTACAACAAGTTTTTCCAAGTCTATCAAACCTCCGTAATATCCGATTACAATGGGTCATATTTACATAAATACCTACATAATATTATAACATTATTTTATGAAAAATCAATGGGTAAACTAAAATTATTTACTAAAAGCAAAATCAAAGCAAAAAAATCGTTGACAAAACAAAAAATGAATGCTATAATTTAGAAAGATTTATATAAAAATATACATATTATATGTAAATTTATGCACGACAGTTCACGGCGTGCGTAAGAAAATTGTGAACAGAAAGGTTATGTTAAACATGAAGAAATTTTTAGCATTATTAATGGTAGCAGTTTTAGCAGTTGTTATGGTAGCTTGCGGTGGCGCAAAGACAACAGAACCCGCAAAAGACGCAAACCCTGCTGAAGCTACAGAAGTTATCAAAATGGGTACAAACGCAGCTTTCCCGCCCTATGAATTTAAAGAAGGCGAAAAGTTCGTTGGTATCGATGTTGAAATTGCAGAAGCTATTGCTGCAAAACTCGGCATGAAGTTAGAAATCGTTGATATGGAATTTGATTCAATCATTACATCTGTAAATCAGGGCGAAGTTGATTTCGGTATGGCTGGTATGACAGTTACAGAAGAAAGACTTGAAGAAGTAGACTTTACATCAAGCTACGCTACAGGCGTTCAGGTTGTTATCGTTGCTGAAGGTTCAGACATCACATCACTTGACGACTTAGAAGGCAAAAAAATCGGTGTACAGTTAGGTACAACAGGCGACATCTACGCTTCAGATGATTTTGGTTCTGATAATGTTGTTCAGTACGGCAAAGGCGCTGACGCTGTTATTGCTTTAAAGGGCGGCGATGTTGACGCAGTTATCATCGATAACGAGCCCGCAAAAGCATTCGTTGAAGAAAATGGTGGACTTAAAATCTTAGAAACAGAATACGCTATCGAAGACTATGCAATTGCAATCAAAAAGGGTAACACAGAGTTACTTGACAAAATCAACGCAGCTTTAGAAGAGCTTACAGCTGACGGAACAATTGATGCAATTATTTCTGAGTACATTTCTGCTGAATAATTTTTAATTGCAAATAACGAATATACCGCAATTAAGCATTGTCTTTCGTTGCGGTATATTTTTATTTACACCGTTTTTTGCGGTGATAATCGAAAGGTGGAATTTTGTTGACTTCAAAAGCAAAAAAAATAATTGCTGTTGTTGCTGTAATAGTAGTGCTTTGTGCAATACTTGCAGCAGGAATTTTCACTTTGAATTCTTCAACAAAAGCAGACACATTAACCATACAGGAAGCTGAAAGTTTTGTAAACGAAAAAACAGACGAAATGGCAATTACAAACACTTTAAAGTTTGTTGCGGATAAAAATTACATAACAGTAAAATCGTTGGATTACGGCAATGAAAAAGACATTATTCTTCAATGTACAGTAAAAACCATAGATGTTTATTCGGCTGTAAAACCTGAGTACGACTCATTTATGAGTGCTGATGTAAAAAAGCCTAACAGCACAATGTTCAAATCTGCATTGGATTTTAAACTTGAGTTTGAAGAAAGTATTGTTACGCTATTAGGTCAGGCTCAGGAAAAAGAAACTGATTGCGCAATTTATCTTTATCAGACCAATGAAGGAATCACACTTTACGCAAGTGACGAAACAGTAAATGCTGTTTACGGAGGCATAATTGATGTAATTAACGAATCCTCTGAAATTACAACCTATAAGCTTGTTGACGGTACAGAAAAAGAAATCCTGTCAAAGAATGTGAACAAGGGTTTTGCGGAGTGCTTTAAAACAAGAAGAAATGCAAATAAACCCGACACCTCCACACCTTTAATCAGATGGTGGAATGGTCTTAAGGATGATTTTCATAAGAATTTTATAGAAAAAGACCGTTGGCATACAATACTTACAGGTCTTTGGACTACAATTAAGCTAACCATATGTGCTTTGCTTATCGGTATAGTTCTTGGCTTCTTAGTAGCATTCGTAAGATGTACTTATTTAAAAACAGCGAAAAAAGGCATTATATTAAAATTGCTGAATTCCTTGTGCCAGATATACCTCACAGTTATAAGAGGTACGCCTGTAGTAGTGCAGATTATGATAATATACTTCGTAGTGTTTATGCCAATGGGAGTGGACAAGTTCCTGTCGGCTGTAATATGCTTTGGACTTAACTCCGGCGCGTATGTTGCTGAAATTGTCCGCGGTGGTATTATGAGCATTGATGACGGTCAGTCAGAGGCAGGCAGAAGTTTAGGCTTTGGCTATATGCAAACAATGTGGCTGATTGTATTCCCTCAGGCGTTTAAAGCGGTACTTCCTGCTTTGGCAAATGAATTTGTAGTACTTTTAAAGGAGACATCAATTGCATTCTATATCGGTCTTGGCGACCTTATGTATGCAGGTAACGCTATTCGCGCCGCTACATACAGCGCGTTTATGCCGCTGATTGCAGTTGCAGTTATTTACTTTATAATGGTGCTTGCTTTATCGAAGCTTGTAAGCTTACTGGAAAGGAGGCTGCGCAAGAATGAACGATAATGTTATTATTAAAACTTCCGATTTGTGCAAATACTACGGCAAAGATATACACGCTTTAGACGGGGTTTCGGCAGAAATCACAAAAGGCGAGGTTGTAGTTATCATCGGACCTTCAGGTTCGGGTAAATCTACATTTTTGCGTTCTTTAAACCTTTTGGAAATTCCCACATCGGGTGAAATACTTTTTGAAGGTGTGGATATTACCGATTCTAAGGTGAATATCAATTTGCACAGACAAAAAATGGGAATGGTATTCCAGCAGTTTAACCTTTTCCCGCATATGACAGTACTCAAAAACTTGACACTTGCTCCCATGAAGCTTTTGAAAAAATCAAAGGAAGAAGCAGAAGCGCGTGCAATTGAGCTTTTGGAAAGAGTAGGCCTTGCAGACCGAGCCGGGGCTTATCCATCACAGCTTTCAGGTGGTCAGAAACAGCGTGTTGCTATTTGCCGCGCTTTGTGTATGGACCCTGATGTTATGCTTTTTGATGAGCCTACATCAGCTTTAGACCCCGAAATGGTAGGGGAAGTTTTAGATGTTATGAAAAGCTTGGCAAGTGAAGGTATGACGATGGTTGTTGTAACCCACGAAATGGGATTTGCAAAAGATGTTGCTGACCGTGTAATCTTTATGTGCGACGGCAAAATTATGGAAGAGGCAACTCCCGAAGAATTCTTTACAAATCCAAAAGATGATAGAGCAAAGCAGTTTTTAAAGAGTATATTATAAAAATAAAAACCCACGCGTCAGCGTGGGTTTTCTTGTATCAATAGAATGTTGCCAAAGGTTGTTTTGGTGCAGGTGAGTGTACTATTTGCTGAGCGTACAGTACAGGACCTTTTCCTTCGTACAGCTCGTGGTATTCGTGCTTTAATGTAACTGTTACCATAAGCCAGTCCCGGTTTTGTATCATAGCTCCGCCGGGTAAAACCATCAGCATACCGCCGTAGGAAATATCATCCTCACAGCAGGTCATAATGTGACGACCCACAAGACATAAATTTTCAGGCAAAGTTTCGTTTTTTGCACAAATTCCTTTAAACATTAAAGTTTTTCCGTCGTACTTATCTATGTCTTCGTTCATGTCACGATAGAATTCTGCAAAATCCTCATCTTTGATTACTACCACATCGGCATTCAAATCGTAGGGTAGCGGGTCTTCAATTTCATCGTATTCCACATGACCGTCGGTGTATTCAAAAACAATATTCACACGGCGATTAACACCCCTTACAATCTTGTGAAACATCATTTTGTCGGTAGCGTCAGTTGTGCGGTTGAAAATAACCACCTCGGGGCTTTTTAGCTTGTCCACCACAAGTGAACGCATATTTTCGTTGTAGTTTAAGAATGTGGTAGCATTCATAAAGCACATTTCCTGAGCAATTACAAATCCACGGGGGATGATGCTGAAAAGATTATCAATATTCCACATACCGTTGTATTCCACCAGTATTCTTTCTGCTTTGTGCTTTTTTGCAAGCGAGGTAATTAACTTGGGAGTTAAATCCTCCTCGTTATCAATTGACTCAATAAACACATTTTCTGATGAAAAGTTCGAAAAATCGTACTCTTCCACGCCTTCTTCGCACATAAGGATAAGGGTGCGCTCTCCGTCGTTAAAGCGCACATCCTCCAATGTGCCCTGGATAAACTGTGTTTTGCCTGCTTCAATAAATCCTGTAAATAAATATATTGGTATCTGTTTCATATTACGCTCCAAACAATTCTTTTATAGCGTCAATATTAATATTTGCACCTATGACGCAAATTCTTCCTGTTATGTCAGCTGAACCGCACCTTACATCAGGCGTTCCGGGAATGTAGTCAAAATAAATCCATTCGTCATTTGATGCCACATAACCTTTTGCACGGAGTACTGTTCCGAATTTTTCTTCGTTGCCCAACGCTGAAAGTATATTTTCGATTTCAGCTTTTGTAAATACTTTAGCTGTTTCTATGCCAACGCTCTGGAATACTTCATCAGCATGGTGGTGATGATGACTGTGGTCATGGTCGTGACCGCAACAGCAATCCCCATCGTGATGGTCGTGATGGTCGTGATGATGGTGTTCGTGGTTGCATGAACAATGTTCGTCGTGGTGGTGGCAATGATGAGCCTCATCGTGTGCCGTTTCGTGAACGGTATCGTGGTCGTGATGATGGTCATGGTCATGACCGCAACAACCGTGGTCATGATGTTCATGGTGATGACTGTGGTGGTGACCGCATACGGGGCAGGCATCCTCTTCTAATTCTTTAATTTCCTTTTCGATGGATGATGCACCCTCAATAGCGTTCACAATCTGTGTAGCTGTAAGCTTGTCCCAAGGAGTGGATACAATTACCGCTTGAGGATTTTTGTCTTTTAAAAGGTGCATACATTCGTGCAACTTTTCTTCCGATAAACCGTCTGTATGACTTAACACAATGCACTTTGCGGTTTCGACTTGGTTGTTGAAAAACTCGCCAAAGTTTTTCATATACATTTTGCATTTTTTAGCATCAACCACAGCGGTTGCACTGTTTAAAACCAAAGATACATTACCAATGTCTTCAACAGCGTTTATAACATCGCTTAGCTTGCCCACACCTGATGGCTCAATTAATATTCTGTCGGGGTTAAATTCTTTTAAAACTTTCTTTAAAGCCTCGCCGAAGTCACCTACCAAACTGCAGCAAATACAGCCTGAATTCATTTCGGTGATGTTTATGCCGGATTCTTTCAGGAAAGCCCCGTCAATTCCAATCTCGCCAAATTCATTTTCTATTAAAACCAACTTGTCCGTACCAAAGCCACCGTCTAATAATTTCTTTATGAGTGTGGTCTTTCCGGCACCTAAAAAACCGGAAAAAATGTCTATTTTTGTCATATGATTTCACTCCTTAATAATTCTAACAATGTTATATCACGAAAGCTATAAAAAGTCAATTGAATAAAAGTTATTAAATTGTTAAAAAGTCAATATGCAACTTGCAAAATATTTTAGCATATGTTAAAATATTAAAAAGGAGTGATTTGTATGAAAATTACAGTATACGGTGCGGCAAGCGACCAGATAAACGATAAATACAAAGAAGCAGGAAAGCTTTTAGGTAAGAAAATGGCACAGCGTGGCCACGGGCTGGTATTCGGTGCTGGTGACAATGGCGTGATGGGTGCAGTAGCAAGAGGTGTAAAAGATGGAAACGGCGAAATTATCGGCATTTCACCTACATTTTTTAATGTAGACGGCATATTGTACGATAAATGCACCGAACTCATATACACCGAAACAATGCGTGAGAGAAAGAAAATTTTAGAGGACAAAGCAGATGCTTTTATAATCGCTCCCGGCGGGATAGGCACTTTGGATGAATTTTTTGAAATTCTTACTTTAAAACAATTACAACAACATAATAAAGCAATTGCAATATTTAACTTTGACGGATACTTCGACGGCATTTTATCCTGGCTTAAAACAGCGACTGAAAAAGAATTTATTTCAGATGTTACACTTGGACTTTATGAAATATATGAAGATGTTGACAAAATGCTTGACTACATTGAAAATTATACTCCTAAAGCTGAGGATGTCAATAGACTAAGAAATTTGCTGGAGGAGAAAAGATAATCAACTTTGTAAAGAACTTATAAGATAAAGCGGTGTAATGCCGCTTTATTTTATGCAAAAAAATAATTGCTTACTGTAAAAAAATGGTGTATAATGATACTGTTCGACAATTTATAACACGGAATGGGGAAAAATTATGAAAACATTTAAACCGATGTTGTTTACAGATTTAAAAAAATACAGCGGTTCTCAATTTGCAAAGGATATTATTGCAGGTATTATTGTTGCAATTATTGCGCTTCCTTTGTCGATAGCTTTGGCTATTGCATCGGGTGTTGGTCCAGAAGCGGGTATATATACTGCAATTCTGGCAGGTTTTGTAACAGCGTTTTTTGGCGGCTCAAGTGTGCAGATTTCGGGTCCCACAGCGGCTTTTGCCACAATAGTTGCAGGAATAGTTGCAAAAAGCGGAACAGAAGGATTGGCTGTTGCTACGATTTTAGCCGGTGTGTTTTTGATTCTTATGGGTGTGTTTAAGGTAGGTAACCTTATAAGGTACATTCCATTTACAATCACCACAGGTTTTACTGCAGGTATTGCTGTGACACTTGTTATTGGACAGTTAAAGGACTTCTTTGGTGTTACATATACAGATAAGCCAATTGAGACACTTGAAACGCTCGAGGCGTTTATTCACCACGCGGGTACAATCAATTACGAGGCGATTATCGTAGGTGGTGTTTGCCTTTTGATACTTTTCATCTGGCCTAAGATTTTCGATAAGCTTCCTGCGTCGCTCTTAGCTGTTGCTGCAGGTATCGTAATGGTAAAAGGCTTTGGTATGAATGTAAATACAATAGGCGACCTTTTTACAGTAAAAAGCGGATTTCCTGAGTTTGCAATGCCCAATGTAAACCTTGGCACAATTGGTACTATGATTCCCGATGCGTTTACTATTGCGTTACTCGCCGGCATTGAGTCACTTCTTTCCTGTGTTGTTGCTGACGGTATGGTAAATAAAAAGCACCGTTCAAACACAGAGCTTATAGGTCAGGGCTTAGGTAATATAACATCCGCCCTATTTGGCGGTATTCCTGCAACAGGTGCAATTGCCCGTACTGCTGCCAATGTTAAAAATGGCGGTAGAACTCCTGTATCCGCTATGGTACACGCACTTTTGCTCCTTTTGGTCGTTGTGGTGCTTATGCCTTATGCTTCATGGATTCCAATGCCTGCAATTGCGGCAATTTTAATCAATGTTGCGTTTAATATGTGCCAGTATAAGCAGGTTATTCATATTGTAAAAACATCGCCCAAGAGCGATATTTTGGTGCTTTTGGCAACATTTGCATTAACGGTTATCTTTGACCTTGTTGTTGCTATTGAGTTTGGTATTATTGCTGCTTGCGTGCTCTTTATGAGAAGAATGAGTGACGAAACAACAGTAGAAAGCTGGAAATATACCGAGGACGAGAACGAAGATGCGGAGAGCCTTTCTATGAGAAAAGTATCAAAGCATATAAGCGTGTACGAATTAAACGGTCCTTTGTTCTTTGCGGTTGTAGGCGAAATTTCAAAAATTAAGCTCAAGGAAGAAACAAAGTGCGTAATTTTGCGTATGCGTTCCGTAATTTCAGTGGATACAGATGCACTCCACACCTTGGAGGCGTTCATAAAGAAATGTCACAAAAAAGGTATTCGTGTTATTTTCTCCCATGTGAACGCGCAACCATTAAAGGCAATGCAAAAATCAGGTATGTATGACCTTTTGGGACAAGAAAACTTCTGCAAAAACATTGATGCGGCGTTAGAGGTGGCAGAAAATCAGCAATAAATTATAGCTTTAAAAAGCGGGCGATGCCCGCTTTTTTTGTTGCCTTTTTTAAAGTATAAAATTAAAGCGTTGCGAATAAATTTTAAAAAGACTGTAAAAGGGGCGAGAGAATATGATGTTTGTTATGAAAAGAAAAAAGGTGATTTTAGTTGCAATCCTTCTGGGTGTAACAGTGTTTGCATTGGGTGTTGCAAAGGAAACGGTTTTTCCCGGAAAAGAAACATTTTTGCCGTCAGAAGGTAGATGTGTGATTATAGACGCAGGTCACGGTTTTCCTGACGGAGGCGCTGTGGGGCAGTCGGGAGTGCTGGAAAAAGACATCAATCTGAATGTTGCTATGAATCTGCAGAGTTACATGGAGTCAAATGGAACGAATATAATCCTAACCCGTTCTGACGACAATGGAATTTATGATGTTCAGGGAAGTATAAAAAATAAAAAAGTTTCCGATATTAAAAATAGGGAAAAAATTATTGATGAATCAAATGCGGATATTTTTATCAGTATTCATATGAATAAATTTCCGCAAGAACAGTACAGCGGACCACAGGTGTTTTATTCGGCAAACAATCCTGACAGCGAGTTGCTTGCCAAATGTATACAAAACAGTATGACAGCGGCGCTTAATCCGCAAAAAAAGAGGGAAATTAAAAAAGCTGATGGAAGCATTTATCTTTTAAAAAATGCACAAATCCCTGCGGTGTTGGTGGAATGCGGATTTTTGTCAAATTCAGAAGAGGAAAAAAAGCTGATTGACGAAAAATACCAAAGACAGCTGGCGTGGTCTATTTACTGTGGCATTGTGGAGTACTTTAACGAAAAATAAGGAGTGGTAAGGGTGAAAAAATTCAGGATACGACATCTTGACTTAATACCGATTTTGTTGATTGCATTTTTGCTTTTCAAACTTGTGTTCACATCCGGTATGTCTATTGCGGGGATATTCAGCACGGTGTATTCTTGCGTTTCGTATTTCATTTATGGATTGGTTATAGCGTATTTTTTAAGTCCTTTTGTATCAGTACTGGAGAGGCGTATTATAAAAAAGAGCGACAGCGAAAAAGCAAAGAACATAAAACGTGGAGCGGTAATTGCTGCGGTATATGTTATAGCGCTTGGAATTATTGTGGCTTTTGTTGTGAGTGTTATTCCTGCCATAGTCAGCGGAATAAGTGATTTTGTAGAAAACTTTCCCGAATACCTTGCAAATCTGCAAAATTGGGTTAGCGCAACGCTGGGTTTTATAAGTCCTGAAATAGTGGGTTACATCAGTGCACTTCTTTCAGATGTAGCTGCCAATTTCACAAGCTGGGCAGCAAGCAACATCGATGTGGGTAAAGTTGGCGGCGTGGTTACAAACGCCGTCAGCGGCTCGGCTAAATTTGCTCTAAATTTCACCTTTGGCATAGCAGTTTCAATTTATTTTTTGCACGGCAAAGAGAAACTGATTAAAGGCTTTAAACGCTTTATGTATGCAGTTATGAGTGAAGAAAAAACAAACACAACAATAAAGTATGCAAGACAAATAAACCGAATTTTTCACGATTTTATTTTGAGTAAACTTGTACAGGCATTTGTGGTGTTTGTGCTGGGACTTTTAGTGTTAGTACCACTTGGTATATATTTTGCTCCGGTTATAAGCCTTGTTCTTGCAATAACAAATATGATTCCTTATATCGGACCGTGGATTGGAAGTATTCCGTGCGTTTTGCTGGTGCTTTTGTACGAGCCTATACAGGCCGTGATACTCCTAGTGTTCATACTGATTCTCCAGCTTATAGATAACACCTACATCGGGCCAAAAATAATGTCCAACCGTGTAGGAATCAGCCCTTTGCTTGCGATAGTTGGTATAGGTATAGGCGGAACATTCGGCGGTATAATCGGAATGTTTGTGGGTGTGCCGGTCGTTGCGGTAATCAAACTTGTGTTCTATGACAATTTCATAGAGAAGCGCCTGAAAGATAAAAAAATCGATATATAAAAATCTTTAAAAAAATTTAAAAAAACTGTTGCAAATACAAATAAAATGTGTTATAATCTCACTGTTGCATTATGAAAATGTGTAATTTTGGCATATTTTCGGTGCTTTAATCAGTTATCTAATTGTTCGAAAGAGGTGAAATATATGAAGCAGGGTATCCATCCCGATTACAAGCAGACAACCATTAAGTGTGCTTGTGGCGAAATTATCGAAACAGGTTCAACAAAGGAAAATATCACAGTCGAAATTTGTTCAAAGTGCCATCCTTTCTTTACAGGTAAGCAGAAACTCGTTGATACAGGCGGCCGTGTAGAAAAGTTCAGAAAGAAATTTGGTCTCAAAGGCGAATAATTTTTGAAAAGTACAGCTTGTTTGGAGGTGTAGTAGGCTATGTGGCTTACAGTAGTTCGTATAATACATTTGATATTATCATTAATATTGATTGCTGTTGTTTTATTGCAGTCCGGTAAGGCTCAGGGTCTTTCAGGTGCTATAGCAGGCGGTTCTGAAACTTTCTTTGGAAAAAACAAAGGAAGAACAATTGATGCGATACTTTCTAAGTGGACATCTGTTGTTGCTATCGCATTTTTAGTAACCTCTATAGCGCTGTTCTTGTTGTCTAAATAATAGCGATTTATGCGAATCGAAAAGCCATTCCACGCAGGAGTGGCTTTTGTTTTTGTTTAAAAATTAAAAAAATGAAAATGATAACAAAGTGAGGTGAAATACTTGACCAGGGAAGAAAGAGTGTTAGCTTATATAAATAACGAAATGAAAACTCCCCTAAAACCTGAAGAACTTGCAGTTGTGCTGGATGTTCCCCAGGAGGATATGGCGGAGTTTAATATGCTTTTGTTTGCGCTTTTGGAAGATTGTCTTATTGTAGAAACAAAGCGAGGCAAGATTGCCCCTTTGTCCACGCAAAATTTGGTGAATGGTAAATTTATCGGTAACGAGCGTGGTTTTGGCTTTGTGGAAACTGGCGATGAAAAAGATGTTTTCATATCAGCAGAACACACAAACGGAGCTTTGCACGGCGATACGGTCTTAGCCCGTGTTACTAACGAATCCGACGAGGGTAGGCGAGCAGAGGGCGAAGTTCTAAAAATAATTAAAGACACAGAGCAAAAAATAGTAGGTCGCATAGAGCTTGTAGGTGAAAACGCCTTTATATCTCCTATATTTAAAAAATTTGGCAAAGACTTTTTTGTCCGTTCTAAAAACATAAACGGCGCAAAAGAAGGCGATATGGTCGTGGCACAGCTTACTGTGCGTGGTAATGACAAGAAAAAGCCAGAAGCAAAGGTAGTTGCCACCATTGGCAATGTATCTTCACCCGGTGTTGATATATTGGCAGTTTTGGAAAGTCAGAATGTTAGATATGAATTTCCTGAGGAAGTTAAGGAAATTGCAAAAACAGTACCCAAAGAAATTGACGATTGGTCAATTGCGGGCAGACTTGATTTGCGCCATGAACAGATTATAACAATCGACGGTGACGACGCAAAGGATTTGGACGACGCTGTGTGCGTTAAAAAGCTAGAAAATGGAAACTACGAGCTTGGTGTACACATTGCCGATGTGAGCCACTATGTGGCATACAAAAACCCCTTTGACGAAGAAGCTTACAAGCGTGGTACAAGCATATATTTAGCTGACAGGGTAGTGCCTATGTTGCCTGAGCAACTTTCAAACGGGATATGTAGCTTAAATCAGGGTGTTGACCGCCTAACTTTGAGCGTCATTATGGAAATAGATACAAACGGCAAAGTTGTTGACCATAAAATAGCAGAAAGTGTAATAAATTCTACTGCCCGAATGACATATTCTGCTGTCACAGCAATCCTTGAAGGTGATAACGAAAAGCGTGAAAAATATGCCCACTTAGTTGATCATATCGAAAAAATGAATGAGTTAAGAAAGATTCTTAACAAACAGCGCAACGCAAGAGGCAGCATCAATTTTGATTTTGACGAAGCGCGCATTGTTCTTGATGAAAACGGAAAACCTGTAGATGTGGTAAAGCGTGAGCGTGGTATATCAAATAATATAATCGAGGAATTTATGCTCATAGCCAACGAAACTGTAGCAGAGCATTTCTTTTGGTTAAATATTCCCTTTATATACAGAGTCCACGAAGAACCAAATACAGACTCAATAAAAGAATTTGCTAAATTTATTGCACCCTTTGGCTATACAATCAAGCACTCAAACGGTGTTGTTCACCCAAGGGAATTAGCAGAACTCATAAAGAAATTGGCAGGCAAAAAGGAAGAAATAATTATAAGTGGTGTTATGCTTCGTTCGTTGATGAAGGCAAAATACTCTCAGGAAAACGCAGGTCATTTTGGACTTTCCTCCAAGTATTATTGCCACTTCACATCACCTATAAGAAGATACCCGGACCTTGCAAGTCACAGAAGTATAAAGGCTACGCTGAATGGTGAGTTAAACGAGGAAAAAGCAACTGAATTCGTAAAAAAGGCTGCCAAACACTCAAGTGATGCAGAACTTGCGGCAGTGGAAGTTGAGCGAACTGTAGAGGATATGAAAAAGGCAGAATTTATGCAGAACTTTCTCGGTGAGGTGTTTGATGCCACAATATCAAATGTAACTTCTTTCGGTATTTTTGCAGCATTGGAAAATACTATTGAGGGACTTATCCGCTTTGCAGATTTAACCGACGACTATTATGTCTACGACGAAGCC
>JAGBXV010000077.1 GCA_017629115.1 Clostridia bacterium
CCACAGTAAGGGTAGCATTTATTTTTATCCGCCAAATCATTTTTTAAATAGACATAGTTTTTAAAGCCTGAAACATAAGAAAGAGTTTCGCCGCCTGCTTCAATTTCTATAACTGCACCATCATCAAAAAACGCCTTACCAGGATTAACTAATATTTTACCGTTGCCGGCATCTTCGACCTTTAAGGATAAACAACTCTCAGGTACTGCACCCGATGTGTACAAAAGCTTACCTGCCTCATTAAATTTTGACACATTGTAGGCAACACCGTCTGTGAAATTGTCCTCAATTCCTGAAGTAACAAGTCTTTTTGTAATCGCATTGACATCAACTGCGCTGTATGTAGCATTATCTGCAAAGCTAAACTTGTATGACATTATATTTCCTCCCTAAACTTGATTTTTTCGCCTGTGTTTCCACTTTCCCACCATACATCTACACCAACTATGGTTTTTTCAGTACTTTCAGCATAAGTGCCTTTTTGCGCTTGTATTCGCACGGTGTCTCCAAGTGAGTAATCCGTTTGATATTTAAGTCTTGAGACGAGCGCTTTTAAATCGTGAGACCATTTTTTCTCTAAAAGCTCGGCTTTTGCTTCGGCAAGTGTTGCTCCTGATAGGAAAGTGTCCCAATTGTAAATCCCTGATAATGTTCCCTCGATTTTTTCCTCAAGGATAGGCAATTCAGAACACACGCGCCAAGCACCTGAAACATCCGTACATACGAGGTATGAGCCGTTAGGGTATCTGCTACTGCTCTCGTTCTCGTTTGTAATTGAGTAGTATTTGCCATAATTTTCGGAAGTAACGGTAGGTAAAGATGTTGCGGCATTCCATTCGCCTAAATCTTCGAGCTCCCTGTTGTACCAACCTGAAGGAAAAAACTCCTGCGCATCGTCGCTTATGGTAACATCAGTTAAATTTCGGTTTCCTTCTGAGAAAATTCCCGGCAAAATCTTGCCCGGATATACCTCAAACACCCATTTTTTATTTGGTATATCAAGCCATACCTTATGCCCTAAATTAAACTGGTTGAGATACTCTTTTAGAACATCAGAAAATGGTGTTCGTGCATCCTTGGAATAAGATTCGCTCGTTACTATATCTGTTGAGTTGATAAAATCAAAATTTTCAACATCAGAAAATATCTGCGACGCCAGTTTTACCATAACATTGCCCGGATTGATTTCTTCGGTGGAGTAGAGTGTTTCGGTGTTGAATACAGGGCAAGTTCTTCTTGACAATATCCAATTGACGGTTTTGCCGTATACAGTAAGCTTTGTGTCTGCCATATATGCGGTAATTATTGCTTGGAAATCGCCCTGTACCAAAAACAGATATTTATTTTTCATAATGACATCGCATATGTCAGAAGATAATGGAAATGTACCTTCAAATGTACCTATGTCATTGTATAAAAGTATCCAATAAGCCGACATAACATCGGGTTCAATGTGGAGCAGATTAAATTCAAAGTCATATATACGAATATCATTCATCGTGTGAAGCCTCCAAGTACATTTCTTCAAAAGAACATGACACAACTAAGGTTTTATCATCACTTTCAAATGAAACTCTGTTTTTCCCTGTTTTCAGTACAAAATCTCTCAATATAGTATCAAGCGAAATATTGTTTAAAAGATTTCCATATACATCAGATGTGATTTTCCTGTTAGGAATATCGATGATTACTGTTTCTCCTGTTGTCATAATGTGATTAAGTGTAATCTTAGCACCTGTAGTTTCATTGAGAAGTACTAATGGTCCTGCATATTCTGCAGTATCCTCAGTTAAAGGTTTATAAATTTCAAGAACAGGTTCACATTCTACATCGCCTGAGTTAAATATGTCGGCGTATGTATTGCGCCTGCCAAAAGCACAGGGCAAAACAAAAGGCGATGACAAAAGTCCTTCACGGGAAAATATGTTGTACTTGAGAGTATCCATACCGAAAAAGTAAGGAATGTCTGCCTCTATCTGCAGTACGAATGACTTAAATACGGATTTCCTCTCTGCAGGAGTAAAGTCAAGGGTGCGAACTCTCGCACGCCTTACTTTATTTCCTGTCTGTATAGTCAGCTCGCCGTCAGTATTCAATATCCTCATTGCACGGCTCATAGATAGACTTTTCTGTGCTTTTTCTGATATATCGCCCGATATAGTCATTACACGCGAAGGAATGGTTTCTGTATTTTTTTCGTGACCTATAATTCCGGCATAGGTGTTATAGGTATAATTTTTTTTAGGAAAGCCTATACCTGTTATTTCATAAATGCACCAGGCATTGTCACTCCCTGTGCCATTCATACGGATAGTGCCGTGTTCGTTTGTGTATGTAATAACCATTTAATATCCTCCTGAAAGTTTATCACGCTCAGAAGCGTTTTGCGCTGCCCATATTTGCTCGGTTGTTGTATCTTTGCTTGAGTAGAAATTATACACAGGAGCAAATGTTGCATTCGCCGCCGCAAGCCCTGCATTCTCAAATGAAAGACCGGGCATTAAAGCCATCATAGTCTCCTTGATAGGATTAAAAAGACTTGTCAACTGTTCGCGGAAACCCTCTTCAAAGTTTTCTGCAGAATTTTTACCAATGTCAAAGAAACCTTCGGGAACTTCAAAACCTGCCGCTTCCAATGCGCTTATATACGCGTCTTTAAATTCTGCCGCATTATCGGTTATCTCATCGTCTAATGCGCTTGCAGCTAACTTTTTATAGGTTTCTTCTTTACCGTACTCGATGTCTATGTGTGTTTTAAATGTAGCGTCGTTGGCATTAGCTAAAAGCCTTACATATTCTAGGCCCTCTTCTACGGACATATCACGGATTTTAGCCATATATTTATTGACAAAATCTTCACTGTATCCGTTTGCGAGCAATCTCTCTTCAGCAGCATTTAATTTGTCAACATATTCCGTTACCTCGTCAAGCTCTTTAGTTGAAGTGTTAAGCTCAGTCCATACGAGGTCGCTGCCGTCCTCGTTCCAACCTTCTACAGTAACCTCTCTTACTAACTTGCCGTGGTCGTTGAATGTGTCTATAAGGTCTTCCTGCATTTCGCCGATTTCCTCAACGGCGTCTGTTGCTTGTCCCTTATAATACTCGAATATCTTATCGGTGTAGTCTTGCCAATCCTCAGAACCTTTTACGAAGTACTTGTCCCTATATTCTTCAAGCTTCTGATAATACTCACGCTCAGTTATTATTCCCTGGTCGAATTTCCATTCAAGGGAGTCAAGTATTGAGTCTTTTTGATGGTCATAGATTTTTTCTGTATATTTGTACCATTCTTTTGTGCCTTCCGTAAGGTACTGGTCGCGCAAGCGTGTCAGTTCGGCAAAATAATCTTCATCGGAAAGACCGAAACTGCGTTTAAAATCCAAGACCTCAAGAGCCTTTTCAAATTTTTCGGTATTCTTTTCGCTATTTTCTTTGAGCCCTTTTGTGAAACTCTCCCCGAGTTTAGAAAAGACATCATTCCTGTCGATAACATCTTTTGCGGCATCTATTGCGGATTCAGCCATTTCGGCTGCAGTGTTTTCTACTGTACCTGTTTCGTTTTCTATACCTACGGCAAGACCTTCGTCAAAAAATTCGCCAACAGGCACCATTTCTTTTGCAGGAGAAGCAACGCCTAACTCATCGGCTGCTGCCTGTAACGCGCCCTTAGCGACAGAGCGTGCGGCGGTTTTGACCTTGTTAGCTCCGTCTTCGAGACCTTTTATCATTCCTTCGTCGGTATAGATACCTATATCATAGGTTTTTTTGGAAGGGGAATGTACTTCGGCACCTTCTTTAAAGCCGTTTATGGCTTCTTCTGCACATTTTACACCCGAAGCTTTAACTTTGCCTGTATCTGCGTCGATACCATTTATTATGCCTGCACCCAAATCTGTACCGAGGTCGCTTGCTTTTTTGCTTACTTCGGTAGCGGTTTCGGATATTGCAGTCATTATTCCCGACAAATCCATCCTGCCGTCCATGGTTTCGACGAAACCGTCCGCAATTTCACCTCCGGCTGCCTCATATTCTGAACGAGCGGTTGCAACTTGCTTTGCGGATGCGACAACCTGATTGTATGCTGCTTGGCTACCGGTTTTAAGATATGTATCCATTGCAGACTGCAGCTGATTTAAGCTGTTCTGATAATTGTTGCCGAGTTGCTTCAATCCATCTTCTGTATCGCTGCCCATGTTGGAAACTGCAGTACCGACATTTTGGAATGTATTGATAGCATCTTGTGTTTTTCCTTCGGCAAGGAGTGCCATTCCTTGTTCGTATGTTGCAATTGTGCCGTTGATGTTGTTGAGAGTATTTTCAGCATTGGTAATTTCTTGGGCGAATTTTTCATGCTTGGATTTGGCAACATTCACCTTTTCTGAAGCGCCGAATATAGCTCTCCCGGCCTCGTCATACGCATATCTGAGTGAATTTATTAACTCAACATCATTGGGAGAATTCCGAAGAGCTTCGTCTAATTTTTCTTTTGCCTTTGCTTCTGCGGCGATGGCCTCGGCATATTCTTTTTCTGCAGCAGCTACAGCGGCGGCGGTCTCCGCGCCGCTGCGTTGCGCTTCTGATAGGGCTTCCTGAGCATTTTTTTGCTCTTTTAATGCATTTGTATAATCTTCTTTATAAACATCTGCCAAGGCTTCAGCCTTTTTAGCCTCGATTAACTCGTAGATTTTGTCCTTTGCATCGCCATAAGCGACAGTCATATCTTTAGTTAAATCAATTTCCGTGCCTAACGCCTCGTTAAGAGTGTTTATAATATATTCGGCACGCCCTTTTTCTGCCTCTGATATTTTTCCGTTGGCATCGGTAAGCGCTTCGAGCTCAGAGTATAACGCCTCAAGGTGTGTATATTCCGATACGACACTTGATGTTGATTCTTCTCGTGCTTTTTTTGAAGCCTCAAGACTCTCTTTTAACTCTTTGTTCGCCTTTGCACTGGCTTCTAACGCTAATCTGTTGGCTTTTTCTGCTTCGGTTTCCTTGTTTGTAGCAATACAAAGAGCCCCTATAACTCCTATCAGAGCGGTAGCGCCGGCAACGGCCAGACCCACAGGATTTGCTTTCATTGCGGTGTTAAGAGCGACTTGTGCCGTTGTATGTGCTGTAGTAGCTGCAGTCGCGGCACCTTCCGCAACTGTTTTCGCAGCAAGCATAGTGTTTTCTTTGAATAGATTTCCTGTGAGCGCAGCAGTAACTATGCTAAGAGCAGAAGCGCCGGCCGTATGTGCTGCTTTTACAACTGTTGCTACAGTAGTGACAACATTTGCGGCTGCTACAGCGCCTTTATATGCTATAATTGCTGCGGTTGCAGGTCCCACTACAGCGGCAATCATTCCGAAATTTTCGCCAACAAACCCCAGTATTGACACAAGCGGAGGAAGGGCAACATCGGCTAAAGTTACTACTACTTCAACTATGCTTCCAAAAAGTTCTCCTACATTCTCAACAGCACCAGACAACTTGCCGCTTTCTAATGAATCGGATAACTCTTCTACTTTTTCACTTGCAAAGTCTATTGCTTCACCAAAGCTACCTGAAAACGCCTCCCAAACAGTAATACCTAAATCCTTTGCCTGATTACCGAGTATTTTAAGCTTAGATTCTGTTGTGGCGTATCTCTGTTCAGCTTCTTTTGTTAAAGCGTTATTTTCTTCCCAAGCGTCATTACCAAGCTTAATTGCATCAGCAAATACATCTGAAGCACCTGCGGCGCGTTTTAAAGCGTCGCTCAGGCGAATTTCTGTAATACCCATATCAGAAAGAACTGCCGTTGCGCTTTTGCCGTTTCTTTCAGTGTTATTTAAACCCTTAACAAATTCAATAATTGCATTAGCTGCATTGTCTTTAAAGGCAGTTTTGAATTGCTCCCCTGTCATACCTGCAACGCTTGCATATTTTTTAAGGTCGGCAGAACCTGTTTCAACGGCTAACTGCATATCTGTCATTAAACGAGAAAATGCGCTGCCACCTGCTTCGGCCTCTATACCTACCGATGATAGTGCGGCTGAAAACGACAGAATTTGCGCTTCTGTCAATCCTATTTGAGAACCTGCACCGGCAAGCCTTAATGACATTGCTGCAATATCAGCCTCGGTTGTTGCTAAGTTATTACCCAAAGCAACAATTGTAGAGCCCAAATTAGCAAACTTTTCCTGAGGCATTTGTGTAATATTCGCAAACTTTGCAAGGGTAGAGGCGGCTTCTTCGCCTGTAAGGTTAGTCGCAACGCCCAAATCTGCCATTACACGGGTAAAGCTTTCAATATTTCTTGTTTCAATACCTAATTGACCTGCAGCTTCGGCAATCCCTGCTATTTCATTAGCGGCAATGGGAATTTCCTTTGCCATATCGCGGATTCCCTGCTTTAAGTCATTTAATTCTGCCTCCGTAGCATTAACTGTTTTTTTTACGCCTGCAAAGGCTGATTCAAAGCTTATTCCGACAGTTGCAGCGCCCACGGCTATGCCAGCAGCGGCAACGCCGATAGAGGCAAAAGCTCTCTTGGAATAACTTTTTAATTTATCTACATCACTTTTAAATTCTTGTGTATCTATTTTAGTGTCGAATTTGACGCTTCCGTCTACATTTCTTGCCATTGCATTCACTCCTTAATGAATCCAACGGCACATCGGCACTGTTAGGTGGATTTTATTTTTATTTCAAATGTTTTTTTACAATCTTTATTTTTGCATTTAATAAAAATCCCTCTGCATATAGCGTTTTTATTCACCTTGACAGCAGAGGTTTCGTACCCACAATAAGGACATTTGATTTTTCTCATGCTTATTGCTCCTATGAGGTATATTTTTTGTTTTGACAAACTAATTTATATATGCTAAAATGGTAATTGCCAAACAAATCAAATAACATTCTACGAATTGGAAGAATTGTTTGGTAACAATTGAGCCTTATTTTTTTGTTATGATGGGCACGATTGTATTTAGCACTCATTATTACATAACGACATCAAAGGAGGAGTCATTATGAATTACGACGAAATTCAAGCTCAGAAAGCAGCCAAGGATGAAGCGCCCTTGAAAACATTGCTCAATACGGTTAAAGGGCCTAAAAAAGAAACCGGAGACACCAGAAACGAAACAGAAAAAGATTTTGCCAGGATGAAATCAAAGCCTATTGCCATTGATTCTCGCGCAGACATCTTTAAGTACATAACGATTGCTATTGCTGTTATAGGTTTTGTTGCAGGTATAATCTGCGGAAATGCATTCCCTATAAGCGAAATAGAAGCAACCGGTCTGTATACCTCTCCTTTTGAAACAACAGAGAAATTCAACACCGTACTTATGTTAACCACATGGATAGGAACTGCAATTACCGCAATAGGCACATGGGCAATTTACTGCATACTCGAAGCTCTTGACAATTTGTTATTAGAAGCAAAAAGAGTAAAAAGCTATATTGAATTTAAAATAGACAAAGAAAACCAATAAATCATCGAAAATCAAAGGTCAGAGTTAAATGCTCTGACTTTTTGTTTTTAAAACATCGATGCTAAATTTTCTATATTGTCTCTTTCAATTTCTTCAATACTGCGGTTATCGGGCAGTCTGTATTGCTCCTGCATTCTTTTAACATACATTCGTCTGTCC
>JAGBXV010000078.1 GCA_017629115.1 Clostridia bacterium
CGTAAGTACAATGTAACGCTTGCCCAACTTTTTGTTTATTTCATTGACCCGCGCCTCTAACTTGTCGTAAACATTTCCGCCACCAACAATTACAACCTCAATGTCGGGATTGATTTTTACAAGCTCGGGCACAATCTCTGCCAAATGAAATGCAACCAGCGCACGGTCTTCATCCATTCTTGATATATAGACGATTTTTTTCGTATTAGGTTCCAATGAAAATTCTTCCATTATGTCGGAATAGTCTGCATCTTTTGAAAATTTATTGGTATCAATACCGTTTATGGTAACATAAATATCAGTTGGATTTGCTTTGTAGTTGTCAATAAGATAGGTCTTTATATCCTCACTTACGGCAATTACCTTTTCACCCCAGTTTGTGATATATTTAAGTCCGTGGGATGTGTCAAACACCCAATGGGCAGTTGTCACAAAGGTAAAGTCCATTTTCTTCTTTAAGATACCGCACAAAAACGCAGGAATTCTACCGTGAGCGTGAACAATTTCGATATGTTCGTTCTTTATAATATTCTTCAAAAGCTTTAATGACTTGCGTACCGCTGAGGGGCTTTTAGAGTGCATAGGAACTTTATAGTGAGGTATACCGGCATCACTTAAATTCTTTTCATATACGCCACCGTTTGATGCCACAACAACATAATAGCCCATACGCTGTAGCTCTAACGACAACTCTAAAACATGAGTTTCAGCACCGCCAATATCAAAGCGGGTTAAGGTCATAAGTATTCTTTTTCCTTGCATTTCTTTCATAGGGTATACTCCTATCCTATTATATGATACTAAAATCTTAACACATTAAGCGACCTAATTCAACGAAATGACTCAAATTGTAACATAAATATTACAATTTTGAAAAAAAGCCTTTGTGTATACACAAAGGCTTTTTTTAAATTTGAGAATAAGTTTTTTTGCCACTTACATCTGTGTACACCGCAAGAATCCGCCTATATTCTATGCCGTATTGACGACACAACGATACAAGCCTTGAAAGTTCTGACCTTTTTGCCAGAACACCGTAAGAGCATCCTCCTGCACTAAGTTCTTTCGGTGCTTGCACAAGCCGTACAGCAATATTACTTTTAGACGCCGCGCGTGTCAGTTTGTACGCCGTGGACTGTTTTATAAAAGTGATTAAAATTTCTCCCATTTCCTCACCTGCTATGTGTGTTTATACTACATTTTATTCTAAATAGGAGTATTTGTTGAAAAAAAAGGTTGAAATTTTTATTAAAACAGTATAAAATAGATGTGTTAGTTATTTTTCCCGAGGCTTGAATATCAGTGCCACTATAAGCCCCGCAACCACGGCGGCGGTTATTCCGCCTGCGGCACCTGTCAGTCCGCCTGTCAGTATTCCCACAGCGCCAAATTCTTCAACACCGCGCTTGGCACCCTCGGCAAGACAATAACCAAACCCAGTAAGTGGAATGGTTGCACCGCACCCTGCAAACTCAACAAGCGGCTTATATAGTCCCAAAACGGTCAAAGCCGTTCCTGCTATAACATACAATACCAGTATGCGCGCAGGTGTGAGCTTGCATTTATCAATCAAAATCTGGGCGATGATACAAAGGATTCCGCCCACCACGAAAGCTTTTACATAATCCATAAATTTACTCCTCTTTGTTAGAGTTTTCGTTATTTTATGTAATTAAATTTTTTTTATACAATGGAAAGGTGATAAAATGTCAGGACATTCAAAATGGGCAAACATTAAACACAAAAAAGAAAAATCAGACGCTAAAAAAGGTAAAATTTTTACAAAATTAGGCAGAGAAATTACTGTTATAGTTAAAGCAGGCGGTCCCGACCCCGAGTCAAACTCTAAACTCCGTGATGTAATTGCAAAGGCAAAAGCAAACAATATGCCTAACGACAATATTGACAGATGTATCAAAAAAGCATCGGGCGAGTTAGGCTCTGACAACTACGAAGAAATCACATACGAAGGCTACGGTCCCAATGGTGTAGCTGTTATTGTTGAAACCTTAACCGACAACAGAAACAGAACGGCAGGCGACCTTCGTCACTATTTTGATAAATTCGGCGGCAACTTAGGTCAGAACGGTTGCGTAAGCTTTATGTTTGACAAAAAAGGCGTTTTAATTATTGACAATTCAGAGGAAGAGCTTGACGAAGACACTGTTATGATGGACGCGTTAGACTCAGGAGCTGAGGATTTCTCAGCTAACGAGGATTGCTTTGAAATCCAGACCGACCCCAATGCTTTTGGCGATGTTTTAGCCGCTTTAGAGGGCAAGGGTTATTCCTTTGCTTCAGCTGAGGTTGAAATGATTCCCCAGACAACAGTGACGCTCACTGACGAAAAAGACTTACTCTTTATGAATAAGCTTATCGATATGCTTGAAGATAACGACGATGTGCAAAATGTTTGGCATAACTGGGAGGAATAAAAAAATTCCCTGCCGTGGCAGGGAATTTTTTTATTCTTTAAATTTTTATTACATCCACAATTTTCTATTGATATAATCACAAAACGGTGCTATACTATATATATCCCTGAGGTGTTCGTGATTTACGATTTTTATTTTACCAACACTTAATATACGGGAATCCCTTCTTCGGTTGCGGCGCAAATGCCACCCATTATGGCCAGTGGACTTGTAATTCAACCGAGCGGATACCCACCTGCTTATGCAGGTAAAAATTAATCGTACCAACACGGCATTTCGGGGTATAATATGAAAATAAAAGCGGCAGGAATTCCTGCCGCTTTTTTATATGATATTTAGTTTTTTAAGTAGTGATTTTGTGTTCAATTCAAAATTTATTCCGTAGTGGCGTTCTGATGAAACTTCTCTTGTTATCTCAATGCACTCCCCTACAAATTCAGCCGAAAGTTTTGCTGCTGAAACCGTGTCCTGACCACCCATAAGTGCCGCCATAAATGTACTTGCAAAAACATCGCCGGTGCCACTGTAAACCGCCTTTTGTTTTTGATTTTCTATATAAGTTATTGTGCCATTTTCACATATTACCGTGGATATTTTGTCCTCTTTTGAATTGATGCCGGTAATAACAATTGATGCATCACAGATTTTTTGCAGTTCATTAATCAGCAAACCAATGTACTCTTTTGAGTGCTCCTCTTTATAAGGAACGCCTGTCAGCAAACAGCTTTCCGTAACATTAGGGACAATTACATCCGCTCGTTTAACCAGTTTTTTCATTTCTGCGGGAAAGCTTTCATCAAATCCGTCGTACAGCACGCCGTCATCTCCCATAACAGGGTCAACAAGCTTTATGTCAACATCGAACATATCCATTACTTTTTCTACGCATTTTACCTGCTCTTTTGAGCCCAGATACCCTGAATATATTCCGTCAAACAAAAGTCCCATACTCTGCCAATGGTTTGCGCTGGGTAAAATGTTTTCTGTCAGGTCACAAAATGTGTAGCCTTTAAAACCCGTGTGCGCCGACAGCACTGCTGTGGGCACAGCACAGGTTTCAAGTCCTGCCGCACCAAGAATTGATATGGCAACTGTTAACGAACACTTGCCAAAACTTGATATGTCATTTATTGCTATTACTCTTTTTTGCTTTTGCACTTTGACACCTTCTTAAGCACACGGGAATCCAACTCCGTGTGCCTTAAACTTGTTAAATTTTAATTCTTTTAATTTGTCATCCTCGAAAGGCGACAGCCTATCTTCGTCCTCCGCATTAAAATCATTATAAATTTCCCTGCGTTTAAGGTCGAAGAGTTTTAAAATATGAAATTTTCACATAGAACAAAGAAAATTCAAAAATAATACTGATGTATATTTGCAGAATTTTCTGCAGTAATATTGGAAATTTCTATTTTTAAACCATACGGGATTGGACTCCCGTGCGCTTATGAATATGCATTTATGAGATTTATTGCGTTTTGCAATTCCGCCTCGCTGTTTAACGGATACGAAGCTATAACACTGCCGTTACACGATGCCGTGGCAATGTATCCGCTGCCTGAACGCTTTATCACGCAACTGATAGGTTTGCCAAGATACTGGGAGTATCCCCTTGATTCAGCATAAGGACCTATCTCTACCTTTTCGCCTGTATTAGGGTGAGTTACCAATGTGTTGTAGGATATTAACACTACGCCCGAATATAATACCTGACCGTCATTTGATGTTGTTTGATTTTCTTGAATTTCTTCGGTGTAGCCAACAAATTTCTCCTCGCTGTCTGCTGCGGAGTCTATTTGTGTATCTGTATCCTTGTCAACACCGTCTCTGGTAAAGGTATATTCGCTTTTATCCGAGTATGATACAGTAATTGTGTTTATATTGTGGGCTAAACCAAATACCACAGCGGAATACGAATACGCCCCTGCCCTGTCTGCAGGCACTTTACCGCCAAATACCACAGTGAGCTTATCGCCTGTAATTTCATACTTAACAGAATTATACTCCTTTTCGCTCATAATGAGTTTAAAGATTTTGCCGATATGTTTATCTGTTGCGTTGTCAGTTTTTAGCGCAACCAACTCTTCAGCGTAGTCCCTGCTCCTGTTAAGGGGAAAAGACACCAAAACAACATCTTCTTTATCCTTGGATTTCAAATCGTACGATGTGGTATTGTTCTCTTCTGAAATGTTTTTTACTATTTCATCAAAGTAAATGGGCTGATTGTGGTACGAGTATATTCCTTCGCCCTTGTCATAGTAAGTGTATAGATAGCCTTTTCCTTGGTGGCTTTCGATGTATTGCCACGATGAAAACTCCATTTCGCCGTCTTCGCTTTCTTTATAGCAAACAACATTCGCTCCTGCGTCTTTTTTTTCACTCTGTTGTTTTATAAAGTCTGTAAGAAGATTGCTGTTTTTAACAGAATAACCTCCGTCCAAAAATTCTGCCACAGTAACAACTGTACTATTTCCATCTCCCCAAGGGGGTAAGGTTATATTCTTTTCAGGTGGGTTTGCGCCCAAGTCCGGCTGTTTAAAGCTTTTGGCTATTTTTTTGCCCGTATTGGCACTTACAAAATCCGTATAAATTACTATCAACGCCCCATAAGGCTCAGGATTTTTAAGGTTTTCTATATAATACATTTCGGTTTTCCCATTGCCGGTGGTAAATGTGTATCTGATAAGCCCGTCAGAAATTTTCTCGGAATTTATATCCGACATAATTTCATCGCCGCAAAATTTCGTTGCTGTGCTTTTATCCACCGCAGTATCAACAAGGATAAACTTTGCCGTATGTTCGCCTTTTGAATTGTATAAATTCCCTTTGGAATCTACTGTCCAGCTTTCGGGAACACTTATTTCATACCCATTTACAGAAATGGTTTTGTCAAGCTTTGCGCCGCCCAAAAGCATAAATAAAACCGATACAATCACAACTGACACTGCTATTGATACGCATATGAGTGCTATAAGTTTTTTTCTGTTCATTTTACCCTCCTAACTGAGGATTGTACCCTCTGCCACACCTTTTTTTACAGAATGGATTTTAACGCCTTTTATTTCACCGCTGACATCTGTATCTGACTTGGCTATTACAGTTATATAATTATCTGTTTTTCCTTCGTAGTAGCCTTTTTTGCCCTTGTATTCCCGTTCAAAAAGAACCGACACTTCCTTGTCGATGTGGGATGTTAAAAACTCGTCATGGGTTTTTTTTGTAAGTTCTATCAATCTTTTGCTTCTTTCTTCCTTTACCTCGGGAGCTACTTGGTTCGGCATTTTTTCAGCCACCGTCCCCCTGCGGATTGAATACTTGAAAATATGAGCCTCCGCAAATGAAACTTCATCAATAAATTTCATTGTGCTGTCAAACTCTGCATCTGTTTCACCGGGGAAACCAACCATAATATCGGTAGTGATTGCCGCATCTTCAAATGCTGTCCTTATACGCTTAACGGACTCCATATAATCGGCAGTTGTGTACTTTCTGTTCATCCGTTTTAAAGTTTCATCACATCCGCTCTGGAGTGAAAGGTGAAAATGTCTGCAGATTTTTGGAAGCTTTGAAAGCTTTTGCGTAAATTCGTCGCTAAAAAGCGTCGGCTCCAAAGAACCCATACGGATACGCTTTATACCATCAATGTTGTTAAGCTGTGTTAGTAAATCTATAAGGCTTTCGCCTGTGTCACGACCAAAAGACGCTATGTGAATACCCACAAGCACAATCTCGCAAAAACCGTGAGCCGCCAATCTTTTAGCTTCGTTCACGCTGCTTTCTATACTTCTTGAGCGGATTCTTCCACGGGCATAGGGAATGATGCAATATGAACAAAAGTTGTTGCAGCCGTCCTGAATTTTGAGTATCGCTCTTGTTCTGCCCTCGTAGCTTGTTACCTCCAACTCCTCAAAATCAGTTTTATGAGATATATCGCAAACGAGATTCTGCTTTTTGTTATTTTCCAGAAACTCCGCTACCGCATCGTAGATATGAGCTTTTTGCGCTGTGCCGACGATAATGTCAACTTCTTCGATTTTTTCTACCTCATCCGGAGCAACCTGTGCATAACAACCCATAACAACAAGTGTGCTGTAAGGATTGATTTGCTTGGTGCGTCTTATCATCTGGCGTGATTTTCTATCGCCAAGATGGGTTACTGTACAGGTATTTATAATATAAACATCAGCACTGTCTGAAAAATCAACTGAAATATATCCGTGGTTTTCAAACTGTTTTTTCACAGCTTCAGATTCGTAAGTATTAACTTTACAACCCAATGTGCATATAGCAACTTTCTTAGCCATAGTTCCTCCAGTATAATATAGTACTACATATTTTATCACATTACGGTTTTTGTGTAAAGAAAATAAATAATATTTTCACAAAAAATCCTTGATTTTTATTATATTTTATATTATAATATGTGAGTAACTTTCGGGATGTGGCCCAGTTTGGTAGGGCGCTACGTTCGGGACGTAGAAGCCGCAGGTTCAAATCCTGTCATCCCGACCAAAAAAGTGAGTGATACCATTAGGTATTGCTCACTTTTTTATTTGTTGAAAGGATTACTATGTAACTAAATAAATATATTGTAAAATGGTTATGCTATATTTGGAATGAGGTGATTATATTCATGGAAGATAAGAAAAAACAAGATTCACAAAAAACCGCA
>JAGBXV010000079.1 GCA_017629115.1 Clostridia bacterium
GAATCCCTCAAGGCGCGCCAACAAAAAAATGACATCCACGGTAGTGGGTGTCATTTTGTTTGTGCGTTTTTATTAAGATGGGATTCGAAGTGAGCGGCGTTGAATGACAGTCCGGTGGACTGTCAGATCCGCGAACCGGCCCTGCCGCAGCAGGGCGAATCCTTCAAGGTGCGTCAAAGAAAAAGTTGCAAATGAAATAAAATTGTGTTATAGTAATTGCATATATTAAGATGGAGGCACGAGAATGAAAAAGAGTACTAAAATGGTTGTATATATATTTGTCCCACCGCTGGTCTTTATACTGTCAATACTTCTGATGTCTTATATAGGTATGGATACATCGACCATAACTATGATAGTTGGTGGTATCAATTTACTTGTTATATTCTTTTGGATTAAAGGGTTTGCCATTTTATTTAGTCCAGTCACTGATATTGAAAAAATACTCAGGTCTTTAAGTAATGAAGGAAAAACCAGTTTTCCTAAAGGGAAAGAAATTTTTTTGAAGCATTCTGAACATCTGATGAAAAACGAAGTGGCAAAGGAGGTTTTTGTGGGTGATGTAGTTGCAGTAATAACTCCAGATGGTAAATCGTATTTCGCTTGTCCGTTTTTTTGCTTCGAAAAGTTTAAGGATGAGTGTATAGGTATTTATATTCCGGCGAGGCTTGTAGATATATTAAAAAATGATGAATATGCGTTTATGGTATATTTCTCTCAGCTTGTTCATAAGGAACAATTAGAAAATTATGCGGTAGACTTCAGTGAAAAGAATTTCGATTTTATAAAATCAAAAATAAAAAAGTCTGAAAATTACAATTTCGAAAAGTATAAGGAAAAGCTTAAGGAAGATAAACGATACAAAATGATGGGTGTTGGTTGTATGATATGTGGTGTTTTGAGTTTTTCTTTTATGGGAATAGGCCTTGTATCAGCAATCTTTGTTGCTTGTTCAGTAGTACTTGGTGTAAAATCCATAAGATATTTTAATCGCGAGTCTATTGTAGACTGGAAATATGGTTTTTTAGAAGCTAAGTCATTTTTATCATCCAATTCGGAAACTATTTTTGGCTTTGTCGTTTCATTATTAGTAGCGTTGAGGCTTGTTTGCGCGGGTGTAGGTGAAATTTATTATAATTTATGTGGTCAGTATCAAACAGTTACATATGTACAAACACCAGAGAGAACAGAAGTAGGATTTTGTGCATATACAACCGACCTTGAATATACAAAAGGTGAAGTTGACGGCACAAGCTACGACAATGATTTTATGAATATTAATGGTACGGTGCCCGACGGATACGAATGGGGAGTACAGGCGGATTTTGAAAACAAAATAAAAATAGATGATTCTGTTGATTTTGAGGCAGGTATTCAGGGAAATAATACGGAAAACTTTGTTTGTGTGTTTACATTGCAGGTTGAAAATGATACCGATATTAAAGAATGCGTTGAAATACTTAAAGATTATAATGTAGGTTTTACATTGGATGAGAAAAGTTTAGAAGAGAGCAAAAGCATATATTTCATTGAACATATACCAAACGATATTACATCTGACCAGACGGAAAATTACGACTATTATCCTCCGGAAGCACCGGCAGAACAGGAATATTATCAATACATTCCTGCAGATATTGAAAAGTATCTGACATTTTTCTTTAAAAATGAAGAAGGCGTAAGGCGTGAATACGCTATAAAAAAGGTCAATGACAGAGTGATATGTATTGTTCGTCAATCTGTATTGGGTTATCCGTATGATGATTTTGAGTTAGAACATATTTTTTATGAGTAATTAACCAAATTTTATAAAAAAGAGATACCCGAAGGTATCTCTTTTTTATAAAAATTTATAAGACAATGTGAATTTTTATAAGTAATTATCTCTTAAGATAGAAGCCTCTTTCAGCAGCGAGGGGTGTGAAGGGTAATACTGCTGCGCCGATTGCACCAATTAACATCATCCAAAAACCGATGCCGAGACCAAGTGCATTGCCCATGTCTGAGGCAACCATGCTTAAAGCAGAATTAAAAATCACCATTACGGCAGCCAAGAATCCGGCTGAAAACGCTGCGAGGATAACCATAATCTTTTCTTTGTTAAATAAGTAAAGAGCGGCGATTGCAATCGCGATTAAAATAATCCATATACCACCGAAGTTCATATTAATGCTTTCGGAAGCTCCCATATATTCCATAGCTTCCGCAGGCAAACCAGAAATTGCACCAAAAGAGTTGATGCCGATGGACCGCCCCATAACATTTGCTGAGAATAAAGGCAACAATGTACCAATAGCCATAAGAGCAATCGCAACGAAAACTAAAATATCATACAATTTGAATGTTGAAGCTGCAGGAGCAGCGGGTGCACCGTAGGTGGGTGCGCTTGCGTTAACTACAGACTGCTGAGCACCACAATTGGGGCAGAAGCTTTCTGTATCAGCTATCTGTGTTCCACATTTTTCACAAAACATTATAAAATTCCTCCTTTAAATATCTGTAGACATTGTCTTATCCCGTCCGTGGAATATTATACCACTATCTAACATTATACCACAATTTCCGACAGGTTTCAAGGGTTTAACCGAACTTATTGGTTTTTTTGTGCAGGTTTGCAATTTAAATATTGACCAAAAGATTGCAAATATTGCTGTTTTGTGTTAAAATGAGCTCATTAAATAGTAAAAGGAGAAAAAACATGAAACTTGGAGTACTGATACAGTTACAGGAAAATATAGAAGAAGAATTTAAAAAGGTAGCACAGCTTGGCTTTTCTTCCTGTCAGCTTTGTTCGTGGGATGAGAGCTTGCGAACTAACGAAATGGCAGAAAAAGTAAAAGATGCCTGCAAAAAGTACGGTGTGGAAATATCCACATTCTGGTGCGGTTGGAGTGGACCTATGGAGTGGAATTTTTACGAAGGACCGCATACTTTAGGACTTGTGCCCGAAGAATACCGCGAAAAGCGTATGAAACAGCTTAAACAGGGATCAGATTTTGCGAAGAAAATCGGGGTTGTGAATCTTGCAACTCACGCAGGATTTTTGCCCGAAGTTCCAGATACGGCTGAGTATAAGGCTTTAATTGAGTGCCTTCGCGAAGTGGCTTTACATATAAGAGAAAACGGACAGTATTTTCTTTTTGAAACAGGTCAGGAAACACCTGTTACCCTGCGTCGTGTTATCGAGGATATAGGAACGGGAAACCTTGGTATAAACTTAGACCCTGCAAACCTTATCCTTTACGGCAAGGCAAACCCAGTTGATGCATTATATGTCTTCGGTGATTTGGTCAGGGATGTTCACGCCAAGGACGGATGTTGCCCCACAGATGGTAAAAATCTGGGCGTAGAAACTCCCTTGGGTGAGGGAATGGTGAATTTCCCTGCTTTAATTAAAAAGCTCAAGGAAGTAGGCTACGACGGTGCCCTGACCATAGAACGCGAAATATCAGGTGAGGAGCAAATCAAGGATATTAAAATGGCAAAAGCGTTTTTGGAAAGTATCGTAGCCTTATAAAACAGAACAATAAGAAAATACCAGCCCGAAGTTAATTTTTCAGGATTTCCTTAACGCTTTTACCGTGTGGGCGGTTATAGCGCTTTAGCTTAAAGAGTGAAGACTCACGGGATATTTTATTTACTCCCTCGGTGCAGGAAAGGCTCATTTTAAAGCCGAGATTTTTTATTTCTACCTCGGTTTCATTGCACAAAAAACCAAAGGGATAAGTAAAGCAGTCGGCGTTAGTACCTGTGTAGTCGAGTATTAACTTTTGCATTTTTTCGGTGTCGTTTACAAAAACCTCTCTGTGATGCTCGGCGCTTTCGCCACGCATTCGGGCGCAACCCTGCCTGCCGCGGGAGGTGGTGTGTAAATCGTAGGTGTGATTGCCAATTTCGGTGTGAGTTGACTTTGAAAGATTGGTAATGTCATTCCAGTCAAGGTAGGCATAAGCCACAGCTTTGTCGGGGTGAATGGTATAGTCGTTTGTGTAAGCACCTACCACAGAAACTACTGCTTTCATATTGTACTTTTCAAGCAAGGGCACAACATACTCAAGGTACGAAAGATGTCCGTCGTCAAATGTGAGCATTATGGGCTTTTTGGGAAGAGGAGTCCCCGATTCCTGATAGGCAATTAAGTCTCGGGGCAGAATTGCGGTGTATCCATGGCTTTTTATGTATTTCAAATCGGCTTCCAATTCGTCGGGAGAAACTACAAACTCTCCGTGTCGGGCAGAGTCCTTGAGTACATGATGATACATAATGATGGGTAGGTCGTATTCTGCCATAATTTTTTGTGCCGTAAAACACACATATGCCCCTGCGTGAAAAATAGCAAAAAAAACTGCTGCCGTTATAAAAAACACCAACAAACGAAACAAATACCTTTTCATAAAAACACCTCTTACAAGATTATATGAATTGATTGCTTGTATAAATCATATAATTTTGTAAGAGGTGAGGGATTTGATAAAAAAGTTTTATAAATTTTCATTGGTTTGTGTAATTTTGTCCTTTGTAATGGGCGTGACTTTTACTTTGCTTCCTCCGCAGGAGGGCTATGTAGCAGTGGAAAAAGACGGCTATATCAAATGGGTTGATTTTAATGTTACATATAAGGCGCTGTCGGAGTGCCTTGAGTATGATATAGAAACATACGGTGGTGAAAACCACGCAAGCTGGATAGACCTGTTGGCTGTCCTTGCGTCCCGACTGGGTGGCAGTTTCAAAAATTATAAAAGCTCGGACCTTTCAAAGATAACTGACGAAATCAAAGGCGGAAAATCGGTGCAGGAGTTGTCGGAAAGTTTAAAGAGCTATCCATATTATAAGGAAGCGTATGAGGGAGTATTGAGCGGATTTGTGGGTGAATATGAGATTGAACGGGACGACGGAACCTTTGAGAAAAAGTACGGTTTAAAGGCGTTCTCGCCCATAGCCAAGGGATACTCGTACTCTCATTTTGATGATTTTGGCGCATCAAGGTCATACGGATTTAAAAGGAAACACTTGGGTCACGATATGATGGGAAGTGTAGGTACGCCTGTAATTGCAGTGGAATCCGGCTATGTTGAGTGCGTGGGCTGGAATCAGTACGGTGGGTGGAGAATAGGAATAAGAAGCTTTGACAAAAAACGCTATTATTACTATGCACACCTTCGTCGTGACCACCCTTATAACGATATGTATGAAGGAAAAATCGTCACTGCAGGTGATGTTATAGGTTATCTGGGAATGACAGGCTACAGCACAAAGGAAAATGTAAATAATATAAACACGCCACATCTTCATTGGGGAATGCAGTTGATTTTTGACGAAAGTCAAAAAGATGCACTTGCAGAAATATGGATAGATGTTTACGCCATAACACGCTTGTTGGAAAAAAACCGCTCAGCAGTAGAAAAGGTGGAAAAAGAATATGAAAGAAAATATGAGATGTTTGAATTAGGATATCGTGCAGAATAATTAAAATAAATTTAAACGGCTGGAGTACAAACTCCAGCCGTTTTTTTGTTAGTCAC
>JAGBXV010000080.1 GCA_017629115.1 Clostridia bacterium
GAAATAGATTTGTCGGAGGTCACCGCTGAAGAAATCGCTCAGGTTTCCGAGCCTATGGTCATTGAGGTGGAAAAAGAACCCGAACCTGAAAAAATAGAGCCCGAACCAACAAAGCCACCCGAAGAAATAGAACCCACTATAAAAAACGAAACCACACAGGTGCAGCTTATAATGCCTGTAAGCGGTGAAATAATTAACGAAGATTCCGCATCCAAGCCTGTTAAGTCAAAAACAATGGGCGACTGGCGCGTGCATTCAGGAATTGATATAAAGGCACCGTCTGGCGCGGCTGTGGCGGCTCCTGCCAAAGGAAAGGTGATTGTTTCAGGCGAAGACAAGCTCACAGGAAAAACTGTAAGCATCGACCACGGTAACGGAATTGTATCCACCTTGTATAATCTTTCGCAGATAAATGTTGAAGCAGGTGAACAGGTGGAGGAGGGTGAAACCGTCGGCACCGTGGGAACAAGCGCCCCGACAGAATCGGCAGACGACCCTCATGTACACTTTGAAGTAAAAAAAGACGGAAAATATGTAAATCCCAAAGAATATATAAAATAAAAAATAAAAGGCGGACCGCGCTTACGGTCCGCCTTATTTTGCAGAAATTACTGGATATAAGCTTTGATTTCATCGATAAACGCCTCAGCATCGTCTGAGTGAACATCTACCTTGATAGGTTTGCTTAAATCAAGACTGAAGATACCCATAATTGACTTTGCGTCAACTACATATCTTCCTGAGGTTAAATCAACATCAAATTCATATCTGTTAACGATATTAACAAACGCCTTGATGTCGTTGATGGAACTGAGTAAAATGTTAAATGTTTTCATAGTTCATTCCT
Organism: Clostridia bacterium; assembly: GCA_017629115.1. Taxonomy (GTDB): domain Bacteria; phylum Bacillota; class Clostridia; order UBA1381; family UBA9506; genus Congzhengia. Next base: position 848 of record JAGBXV010000080.1, read on the forward strand.
CCTTTTGTATATAGTATAGTACAGCGTCAGCAAAAAGTCAATTCGCAAAATATTAAAATTAAATGACAAATTTCAACAAACCATTTGACAATTTTCACATATAGGTTTATAATTGTATTATAAATGTGAAAATTTGTGTACGAACGGAGATTTTTTGATATGAAAAAAATTACTTCTTGCTTATTGGTTTTTGTGATGTTGTTGTCTGTGTTCACTTTGTCGGGTTGTGGTTCTAAGGAAGTGGAAGATGCAGAAGGTGCAATGCAGGTTTATTTTTCTGCGCTTGTAGGTTTTAACACCGACGAAATGAAGAGCTGCATCGACAGCGGAGATGAGGACGACGAGGACAACTTCGGTTTTACTATACCTGAAATGTCTGAAGATTTCATACAGACAGATAATTACAAAAAGGCCGTTAAATCCATGTATCAGGAATTAGGTTCAACATTTGTGTTTACAGTAGACTCCAACGAAAAAATTGACAAAGAAAATGTTGAGTTCAAAGTAACTGTAAAATGTGCAAATGTTAACGAATCAGATATGGGTGCATATATCCAGAAAAAGGTTGACCAGTATCTTGACAATAATCCTAACTGGGTAAAGATGGACGAAATCGAGTACAGCGATACTATGATTGGCGTTCAGGCTGATGCTTACCGTATTTTCTTACAGACAACAGAAAGAATGACAGAACAGTTCACAATCAAAGTTACAAAGATTGACGGCGACTGGAAAATGAAGCTTGATGAAAATAAAGAGTTCTTTGACTTTTTAAGTGAGGTTTTTGCAGGTGAAGAGACAGCAGAAACCTTAGAGCCCACAGAGGAAACAACAGAGGAAGAAACAGTAGAATAATAAGTTTTAAGGCGGTGTATACACCGCCTTATTTTTTTGTCTAAAACGCTTGAAAAGGGTGGAGTTGTGTGGTATACTGTATACGGTATATTATAAGTAAGTATAAATTTGCAAAAAAATTAGGAGTTAAAGATGTTTAAAGTCTTAAAAACAGAAGGTAGAGCACGCCGCGGTGAGTTTATCACCCCCCACGGCACAATACAGACACCTGTATTTATGAATGTAGGAACAGCAGCCGCTATTAAGGGCGGTGTTTCGTCGTTGGATTTACAGGATTTAAAGTGTCAGGTGGAGCTTTGCAATACCTATCATTTACATCTTCGCCCAGGGGATAAGGTTGTGGCAGAGCTTGGCGGACTCCACAAGTTTATGAACTGGGATAAACCCATACTTACTGACAGCGGCGGTTTTCAGGTGTTTTCACTTTCTTCAATCCGTAAAATTAAAGAAGAGGGTGTTTACTTTTCTTCGCACATTGACGGACGAAAGATTTTTATGGGACCTGAAGAAAGTATGCAAATTCAGTCGAACCTTGCATCTACTATCGCTATGGCGTTTGACGAATGTGCAGATTCTAAGTCCGACAAAAAATATATGATAGAAAGCGTAGCTCGTACTGAACGCTGGCTTGAACGCTGTAAGGCAGAGCTTACAAAGCTTAACAAAACTTCAATTAACCGTGAGCAGATGCTCTTTGGAATAAATCAGGGCGCGATTTATGACGATATAAGAATAGATAATATGAAAAAAATAGCCAAGCTTGATTTACCCGGCTATGCAATCGGCGGTTTGGCTGTTGGCGAAACTGCCGAGGAAATGTACCATGTTTTAGATGTGACGCTCCCACATGCGCCGGAGGACAAACCCCGATACTTAATGGGCGTAGGAACACCTGTTAATATTATTGAGGCGGTAGCCCGTGGTGTTGACTTTTTTGACTGCGTTATGCCATCCAGAAACGCTCGTCACGGTCACCTTTTCACATGGGGCGGCATAATAAATATTATAAACCAGAAATATATGACAGATTCTCTACCCGTTGACCCTGAGTGCGATTGTCCTGTTTGCAGAAACCACTCAAGAGCCTACATAAGACACTTGCTTAAGGCAGGAGAAATGCTTGGTATGAGGCTTGCGGTAATGCACAATCTGTATTTTTATAACACTCTTACCGAAAGGATCAGAGAAACAATAGAAAACGGACAGTTTGAAGCTTTCCGTGAAAAATATGTACCCGTATTGGGTAAGCGTATTTAGTGAGGTAGTTTATGTTTAAAAGAATGAGAGAGGACATCCGTGCAATACGAGAGCGCGACCCTGCGGCGAGAAATTCTTTAGAAATTTTCTTTCTGTATTCAGGACTTCACGCAATATGGTGGCACAGGGTTTCCCATTTTTTCTATAAAATAAAAATGCGCGGAATAGCCCGCTGGATTTCCCAGTGTGGTAGATTCTGGACAGGTATAGAAATTCACCCCGGTGCTACAATCGGACACGGATTGTTTATTGACCACGGCATGGGCGTGGTAATAGGTGAAACAACTGAAATTGGCGATAATGTAACCATATACCAAGGCGTAACCTTAGGCGGTACGGGTAAGGATGTAGGTAAGCGTCACCCCACAATCGGCAACAATGTTATGATTGGCTCTGGTGCTAAGGTTTTAGGACCTTTTAAGGTCGGTGACAATTCTAAAATTGCCGCAAACGCCGTAGTTTTAAACGAAGTTCCGCCCAACAGTACTTGTGTGGGCGTGCCTGCACGAATTGTTAAGATTAACAATGAGCGAGTATGTGAGCAGCTTGACCAGGTACACATTCCCGACCCTGTTTCACAGGAATTGTGCAGGTTGTCAGCTAAACTTGAAAAGCTTGAAAAAAGATTGGCAGAGCAAGACAGAAAGGAATAGATTATGAGAATATATAACACCTTAACAAGAACAAAAGAAGAATTTATACCGCTTAACCCAGGAGAAGTTAAGATGTACTCCTGCGGACCTACCGTTTATAACTTTTTTCATATAGGTAATGCCCGTCCTTTTATTATTTTCGATACTTTAAGAAGATACTTGGAGTATGTAGGCTACAAGGTAACATTCGTTCAGAATTTTACCGATATTGACGACAAAATGATTAAGAACGCAAACGAGCAGGGCATTACTGTAAAAGAACTTGCAGAAACTTATATCAAGGAGTATTTTACAGACGCACAAGGGTTAGGTATTAAGGCTGCAACAATCCACCCCAAGGCAACCGAGAATATTGATGCCATCATAAAAACTGTTGAAACTCTTATTGAAAAAGGTTTTGCTTATGAAGTAAACGGTGATGTTTACTTTGAAACAAAGAAATTCGCAGAATACGGTAAGCTCTCCAAGATGCCTTTAGAGGACTTGGAAGCAGGCGCAAGAATAGATGTAACAGACATTAAGCGCAATCCTTCTGACTTTGCTTTATGGAAGGCAAAAAAAGAAGGTGAGCCGGCATGGCAAAGCCCCTGGGGCGAAGGTCGTCCCGGCTGGCATATTGAATGCTCTGCTATGGTAAATAAGTATTTGGGCGAAACAATTGACATCCACTCAGGCGGTCAGGATTTAATATTCCCCCATCACGAGAACGAAATTGCACAGAGCGAATGCTGCACAGGAAAGCCCTTTGCAAGATACTGGATGCACAACGGCTACATCAATGTGGACAATCAGAAAATGTCAAAGTCTTTGGGCAACTTCTTCACAGTCCGTGATGTGGCGCAGAAGTACGACTATGAGGTTATTCGTTTCTTTATGTTATCTGCCCATTACAGAAGTGTAATTAATTTTGCCGACGAGCTTTTGGCGCAGAGTGAAGCAGGCTTAAACAGGCTTTATAACTGTATTTCTAACCTTGAATTTTTAGAAACCAAGGCGAAAAAGCGCGAACTTACTGACGAAGAAAAAGCAGTTGTAGAAAAACTGGGCGATTTCCGTGAACAGTTCAAATCGGCAATGGATGATGACTTAAATACTGCTGACGCTATTGCTGCAATATTTGATTTGGCAAAGTTTATCAACTCTGAAGATAAAACCAACTGGGCACTTGAAGTTTTTGAAGCAGCAAAAGGTTTAATGCGCGAACTTGGTGATGTAATCGGTATATTTACCCGCTCCACTGAGGACACTATATCTGATGAGGCAAAGGCGCTGATTGAGAAAAGAGCCGAGGCAAGAGCCGCAAAAGACTGGGCAACATCTGACAAAATTCGTGATGAATTGCAAGCATTGGGCATTGAAGTTGCCGACACCCGTCAGGGCGTAAAGATTAGAGTGATAAAGTAATGGATATAAATTCTATTTTATCAAAGGAAAAAATACCTGAAATAAACACGCTGTCGCCGTTAACACTGGCTTTTTTGGGCGACAGTGTATATGAAATGTTTGTAAGGACTAAAATCTTATCAATGGGCAACCGCCCGGCGAATGAATTACATAAAATTGCCGTAGGCTATGTCAAGGCAAAGGCGCAGGCAACTGCTGCTCATAAGATTTTAGAAACATTGAGTGAAGAAGAAACAGAAATTTACAAGCGTGGAAGAAACACAAACATTCACACAGTACCAAAAAATGCAGATATGGCGGATTACCGCCATGCAACGGCACTAGAGGCTTTAATCGGCTACCTTTATATTAAGGGAGACGAGAAGCGTTTATCTGAAATCTTGAACCTTGCTTTTGATGAACTGTCTTAAGGCTTGGGGAGGATTTTAGTTGAAGTTAAAGATTTTACACACCATTAAGGAATATTTGCTGATTACCGCAGGAACACTCGTATGTGCTATTGGCATCAGTTTGTTTTTGGCACCCCACGCGGTGGTGTCGGGCGGAGTTTCCGGTATAGCTATTATAATCAACAGGTTTACAGGCTTTCCAATTGGTGTTGCGGTGCTTTTGATGAACATACCGCTTTTTATTGCAGGAGCGCTTGTTTTGGGGAGAAGCTTCGGGATAAAATCTTTATACGGCGCTTTTATATTTTCGCTTTTTTTAGATGCCGCTTCAACAGGCGTGATTTTAACGCAAAACATTCTGATGTCCGCACTTTTTGGCGGAACACTGCTTGGGATTGGTTTTGGATTTATATTTTTAACAGGCGCAACCACAGGCGGAACAGATATTGTAGCCGCTTTGGGCAATAAAGCAATCCCCGCCATTGATTTGGGAAAATGGTTTTTTATATGTGATATAATCATCATTTCTGCAGGCGCTGTGTTTTTGCAAAATACCGAGCTGTTGCTGGCAGGTGTTGTGGCGCTTTTCTTAAATTCATGGGTCTTGGATTATGTGATTTCAGGCTTTAATATGTCTAAGATGGTGTATATCATTTCAGAGCAGAGCGAACAGATTTCCGCTGAAATTATGAAAACTCTACATCGCGGTGTTACAGGAATAAAGAGCATAGGTATGTACACCAAGGGAGAACGCACAATGCTTATGTGCATTGTTAAAAATTTCGAACTGCATAAACTGGAAAGCATTGTAGAAAGCATCGACAGTAGTGCATTTATTATTCTTACTCAAGCGCACAAAATACAGGGCGAGGGCTTTGTAAACTATCCTATAAAACATAAGAAAAATAAAGAATAAACATATAAGAGGGGGCTGTAACTTTGTTGGACAACAAAAAACTTACAGAATTAAAACTCACCGCAGCCAATGTAAGAAAGCACATTCTTACAGGCACTCACGCGGCAGCTTCCGGTCATCCCGGTGGCTCGTTATCAATTGCTGATGTGATTACACTTTTGTATTTTGAGGTAATGAACACATCACCTGAAACTGCAAAATCACCTGACCGTGACAGATTCGTACTGTCAAAGGGACATTGTGCTCCTGCGCTTTATGGTGTTTTGGCTGAGCGCGGATATTTTCCGAAGGAGGATATTGCCACATTAAGGCGTACTGGCTCATACTTACAGGGTCATCCTGATATGAAGGCAATTCCTGGTGTTGATATGTCAAGCGGCTCATTGGGTCAGGGCATTTCTGCTGCTAACGGTATGGCTTTAGCCGGCAAAATTGACAAGAGAGACTTTCGTGTTTATACAATTTTAGGCGACGGTGAGTTAGAAGAAGGTCAGGTGTGGGAGGCTGCTATGTATGCGTCTCATTATAAGCTTGATAACTTAACGGCATTTGTAGATTTTAATGGTCTTCAGATCGACGGAGATATAGAAAAGGTTATGTCACCTCTTCCTATTGATAAAAAGTTCGAGGCATTTGGCTGGAATGTTATAGTTTGTGATGCTCACGACTTTAACGCATTGCTTGATGCGATCAATCAGGCAAAAGAAACAAAGGGCAAGCCCACAATGATAATCTTAAAGAGCGTTAAGGGTAAGGGCGTATCATTTATGGAAAACAATCCGTCATGGCACGGCTCAGCGCCTAACGACGAGCAGTATGCGCAGGCAATAGCTGAAATAGATGCAGAAATCGAAAGAATCAAGGAGGGAGCATAATGCAGAAGTCAGCAACAAGAGAAGCCTACGGTTTAGCCTTGGCTGAATTTGGTGAAAAATACGATATTATAGTACTGGACGCAGACCTTTCAAAGTCCACAAAGACAGATACATTTTTAAAGAAGTTCCCCGAAAGATTCTTTAACACAGGTATTGCCGAGGGTAATATGATGTCTACTGCAGCAGGGATAGCTTCCTGCGGCAAGATTGTATTTGCAAGCTCATTTGCTATGTTTGCGGCAGGCAGAGCTTTTGAACAGATAAGAAATAGCATCTGCTATCCTAATTTGAATGTAAAAATCGGCGCAACGCACGCTGGTATTTCAGTAGGTGAGGACGGCGCAACACACCAGTGCTTAGAAGACATCGGTATTATGCGTACTATCCCCAATATGGTTATTATAAACCCTGCTGATAAGGCTGAGTCAATTCTGGCAGTTGAAGCTGCAATCAAGCACGACGGTCCTGTATATTTAAGGTTTGGTCGTTTGGCAGTTCCTGAAATTTTTGACCGTGATACATATAAATTTGAAATCGGTAAGGGTGTTGAATTAATCGAAGGCACTGATGTTACAATCATTGCTACAGGCCTGCTGGTTCCTGAGGCAATGACTGCGGCAGATAAATTAAAGGAAGAAGGAATTTCTGCCCGCGTAATCAATATGGCTACAATTAAGCCCATAGACCGTGAAATTATTGAAAAAGCAGCAAGAGAAACAGGCGCAATCGTAACAGCGGAAGAACATAATGTTATCGGCGGTTTGGGTAGCGCAGTAGCAGAAGTGCTGTGCGAAGTTGCTCCTGTGCCAATGCTGAGAATCGGCACACAGGATGTTTTCGGACAGTCCGGTAAGCCTGCAGAACTTTTTGAAGTGTACGGACTCACAGCAGAAAACATAGTGGCAAAAGCAAAAGAAGTTATAAGATTAAAAAATAAATAATTTATAAAAAAAGTCGTCCTGTGGGCGACTTTTTTGGTTGTATCAAGCTGGAAATATGTTGCAATTTGTAGAAAAATATGTTAAAATTGTAGTGTAATTGTACGCCTTTTGCGTGCTAATAAGGGGATATGGAGGACTGTAAATGAAAAAGAGATTGAAAAGTGTTGTGGCGTTTGTTTGTGCGCTTGCAGTAATGGTTTCGATGGTAACTGTGTGCAGTGCATCAACAGATGTAAAATTGTACGAAAAGTATAGTTATGATGAAAACTTTGAATACGAGGATGAAATAATCGGTCATGCTCTAAAGGCCACTGTTCCGAGAGTTATGCTTTATTATTCTGCTGAACTTACATATAATCCTGTTATATTTGATGCTGACGCTTTTGAAGCAATTTTCCAGAAAATGTGCTCAGAATATGGTTCTGAATATAGTCAAGAAGAAATTGCGGTAGCTCTTCTGCAGGACTTACAGGAAAATGTAACGGATTATTTGAGCTACGGCAGTGCAAGAACAGTATCAGCCGACTTGAATGGTTGGGGTAGTGGTGTTGTTTTGAGCGAAGACGGATATATTGCCACAAATGCTCATGTTGTAAGCGTTGACGAACAGACAAAGCTCCAGATGTGTAATGGCGCTTTGGGCGAAAAAATGTACGAAGATTTAACGGATATATTAAGAGGCGTATCCGAATACGGCGTTGAATTTGATGATGCTCAGCTGGAAGATTTGTACTACACAATTTTGAGTGAGGTTGGAGAAAAAGCAAAAATATCCGATGAAAATATTGAGGTTGAAGTGTGGTTTCCCCCTGCTGACGGTGATACAAGTGAAGACGCTGCAGTAAAATACGAAGCCCGAATTATTGAAGTAGGTACTGCTACAGGTGACGGTAATGACGGTTTTACTCAGGATACTGCAATTATTAAAATAGATGCAGAAAACCTTGTGGCATTAAAGCTTTCTTATAGCTTGCCCGAATCTAACAGTAAGATTGTTTCTGCCGGATACCCTTCTGCATCGGATGTTATTTTCCAGATGGCAGGTAGTCAGGAATCCGGTATGAGTGTTACCATAGGAACAGGTCAGGTTGCAAGACCTGTAGCAATTAAAGGCTCAAACTACAAAGCACTTCAGGTTACAACGACGATTTCCGGTGGTAACAGTGGCGGTCCTTCTGTAGATGTTTGCCTTGATATTGAAGGTCTTAATACATACAACCTCATTGCCGATGCTAGATATGCCTATATGGTATCTGCAGAATTTGTAAATGATATTGCAAAGAGTTGCGAATTGGGACAAAGTGAGGTATCCAAAACATTTTTATTAGGTCTTCAGATGCTTCAGCAGGATTACGGCCTGACAGCTGTTGAATGTTTTGAACGAGTTCGCGAATTACAACCCGATACACCTTACATTGATACAATCATTAAATTGGCAGAAAAAGCCCCTGACAATGAAGCGCCCGTAGGTTCGGTGAAAAATGGTGGCGAAATGGATATGACGCTGATTGTTATGATAGCCGCTGTTGCGGTTGTTTTGGTAGTCGTAGTTGTGGTTATTGTCAATAAGAAAAAGGGGAAAGGGGAAACTGTTATTGCTGCAAGGCCTATAGCTCCTGCATACACACCTCCTGCAGCGCCCGCAAGACCTGCAACACCTACATATACGCCTCCGGCAACACCTGTAAGACCTGCACCACCTGCGGCTCCTGCGGAGTCTTCAAAGCTTAAATTTTCACCAACCACAAGGTCGACAACTGCTGCTCCGACTTCACATTCTGCATTTAAGAGAACGGCAGAGTTGGATATGGATACACCGGAAAGGTCTGCACCTGCAGCACCCACAGCTCCTGCAGAGACTGCAATACATGAAGGCGGTTCAGGACTTAAAATGTCAAATAGCTTTAAAAAATGTGATGATTTAGATTAATGAAGAAAAGACGGAAGTCAATCTGACTTCCGTCTTTTTTTACAAATATTATAATTTGGGCAATAAGCAAACTTCCTGTTTGCTGGTAGAAAGCACTACCGATGTGCGTGTTAAAGACACGCCATTTGTAGATTTTATGTGATTCAGAATTTCTTCCAAAGTTTTGCCTGAGGTGGTTACAACTTTTAAAATAAAGTCGAAATCGCCTGCTATATAGTGACATTCAACAATTTCGTTGTGGTTGTCTACTGCTTCGCAGAAACTCTCGTTAAACTTTGGATGCTCAAGTCTTACAGAAATAAAAGCGGTAAGCTCGCGACCTGAAATTGATTGGTCAATTATGGTCGTGTATTGCTGTATAAGTCCTGATGCCTCAAGCTTTTTAATTCTTTCAATTACAGCCGATGTTGACAAGCTGATTTTGGCGCCGATGTTTGTGGCGTTTTCCCTTGCGTTTTCTTTCAAACAGCAAAGAATCTGATAATCTAATGAATCCATAACACTTACCTCCGCATTTTCAACAATATTATAATAAAAATAGCGAAAAAAGTAAATAGAAAATCAAAAAAATTTGCATTTTTTTCGAAAAAAGACAAAATTGCCCAAAAAATATCGAAAGGATTAGAAGTGTGCTGAAAATACAATATATTTTTTGGCGCAAAAAAAGATACGGCGCAATTTTTACGCCGCATCTTAAGTATTTAAGAAAAATATTATTAGTTACATTCAGCAACTAAGGGACCAGCTAACTCTGAAAGATAGAAGAGTTTGCCGGGGAGTGTGGGGATGTAGCTTGATGTGATCCAAGGTGTAGGACCATAACGAAGTGTCATCCAAAAGCTCATGCCCTGCCACTGCATACCACGACCTAATACACCGTCAGCACCGCCGATAGCATAGTCAGCCTGTAAGAACAAGCCGGGGCCGATTGTGTTAGCGCGGCAAGGAACTAAAGTTGTTCTTGACTTAAAGCTTGTTAATGCGTTCTGTTCGATTGTTAAAGGATGAAGCTTAGCACCGATTCTGTAGCACTGTGACTTCCATTCTTCTTCTGTTGCAAATTCGCCTGCGAACTGGGGTTCCCAGAAAGCGATGTGGCACATTCTACCGATACCATAAACGAGTACGAGTTTTGCGCCTTCTGCCTTTAGAGCTTTAATCTTCTCAGGATATGTGGGAAGGTTGTCTTTTGTAGCAAAGTTTCTCTGTGAAGCGGGAACTGTAAGCTCACCTAAAGGATTAAAGAGAGCCTGCTCCATAGCATTCTGGAATGCAGCGGGGTCGTTTGAAGCAAGAGTGTTACCTTCTGCGTCTGACCACTCGTCCATGTTGAATGTGTAAACATGTTCACATGAAATGTTCCATTCCTTTAAGAAAAATACTGCCCACTTATACATACCCATAGGACCTACGGGAAGAATCATAGCGAGCTTTTCGCCTCTGTCTTTTGCGTTTTTAATCTGGAGTGCGATTTCGTGACCCATATATGTATCAAATGCTGTTAAGTTGTCGCATTCAACGGGTGTGAAGCCGTCATTCCAGAAAGCCTGGCGGTCTGTAACCTTGTTAGCAGGGTCGCAGCAAGCGTCAATTTTAGCCATATCCCAACCAGCAGGATAAAAGCCTTCTAAGAGTGAACCTTTAACTGTGCTCATAAAATCCATAGTTATATATCTCCTTTTAAATTAAATTACGGTAATAAACGCTTTGTTGTGTTTTTGGGCCAAGCCATACACTCTGTGTAAGCTTCAGCGTATTGCACGCCACACTGTAAGCCTCTGTATCTTGAGCAGGTTTTTACAAATTCTGCAAAGTCAATGCCGTCGTGGTCGCGCATCCATTTCATCTGACTTACATGGCATTCGAGCATTTCCATTTTTAAATCAATTTCATCAGTAACATCTACATACATTGTAGGCATTGTGCCAACGCCTGCAAGATTGTCCATATAGTAGATAGGTGTAACGCCTGCTTTGCCGTCAACGCCTGATTTAAAGTACATACAGCTTGCTGCAAATGAAGCGTCGAATACAAGCTGTGAAACAGCTACATGGTCGGGCATATAGTCGTTGGGAGCGTGTGTAATAATAAAGTCGGGCTGTACCTCGCGGATAACATCGACAACTTTCTTTCTGTGATCTTCGTTGCAACGATAAACTTCAAGGTCAGGAATATCGCAGGTTACAACACGGAAATTGCCGATTCTGCCTGCTGACTGAGCTTCTTCAGCACGCATAACTCTGAGCTCGTCAGAGGGGATAACCTCGTGACCTTTATTGCCGTTACATACATGGCAAACTGTTACATTGTCACCGCGTTTAATGCATTTTAAAAGTGTTCCCACGCAATTTATCTCAGCGTCATCGGGATGGCATGTAATTGCTAAAACATTCATTTTGTTCCCTCCAGATGGTATAAATTAAATAAGTAAAATTAAACCATTACTTGTCAAAATATATTATATAATTTTACCAACTTAATGTCAAGGCAAAAAAGGAAAAAAGACCGCCTGAAGGCGGTCTTTTTGCAAAAGGACATATAAGGAGAGGAGTAAGGAATATACCTTACATCGCTTTTTTCATTTTGAGCTTTATGGAATCTGAAATCATGGCGATAAACTCACCGTTTGTGGGTTTGCCTTTGTTTGTATCAATTGTGTAGCCAAAGATGTCTGTTAAAATTTCTTCGCGACCGCGATTCCAGGCAACCTCTATCGCGTGGCGGATTGCACGCTCAACTCGTGATGAAGTGGTGGAGAAATTCTTTGCTACCGTGGGGTACAAAAGCTTAGTGATAGAATTTATAAATTCATCGTCCTTTATACACAGGCCGATTGCCTCGCGTAGGTAGCTATAGCCTTTGATGTGGGCAGGAACACCAATGTCGTGGATGATGTCGGTGATTACACTTTCTAAATTATTTTCATTTATTGTGTTTTGGGAGTGGGCAGAAATAACGGACAAGGGAGCGGAAACCGTTTCACAAGCCTCGCGGATGCGTGTTGTTATATCCTGAATATCGCCGGGCTTCATAATGTAGTACTCAGCCCCTAAGGAAAAGGCTTTTTGTATCACTGTGTCGTTGCCTATGGCGGAGTACATTATAATGTGTGTGGTGATGCCCTCTGATGATAACTTTTCCAAGAGTCCCAGACCGTCAAGCTTGGGCATTACAATGTCTAAAATCACCACATCGGGTTTTTTTGATTTTATAAGTTCATAGCCTGCTTCACCGTTTTCGGCATCGCCTACCAGCTCTATGCCTGTAATGTCTTTAAAGTATTCTTTAAAACCTTCTCTTATCTCCTGATTGTCGTCGATGGAAACTACTCTTATCATTTTTATCCTCCTGATTGCTAAAAATTGGAAATAATTTACAATTGCCATGATTCAATTATACTCTTGTATTTTGTAAAATTCAAGGGAAATTTTCCAAAAAATGGCAGTTAAATGGAAGAATATGGAAAGTGTTTCAAAAAAAATCCCGCTGTTAGGGTGTTTGACAAAATTCGACGGGACAAAAGGTCACGAAATGCGTCAGGCAATAAAAAAACTCAGTGCGTTAGCACTGAGTTTTTTTATTATTCTAAATAATCCTTTAACTTCTTACTTCTTGAGGGGTGACGAAGTTTACGCAGAGCTTTTGCTTCAATCTGTCTGATACGCTCACGGGTTACATCAAACTCTTTGCCAACCTCTTCTAAGGTTCTTGCTCTGCCGTCTTCTAAGCCAAAGCGTAGTTTTAATACCATAGATTCTCTGGGGGAGAGTGTGTCGAGCACTGAGCTTAACTGCTCTTTTAAAAGCATAAATGATGCAGCTTCTGAGGGTGCAGGAGCGTCCTCGTCGGGAATGAAGTCGCCTAAGTGACTGTCTTCTTCTTCGCCTATGGGAGTTTCCAGTGATACAGGTTCCTGAGCTATTTTCATGATTTCGCGAACTTTGTCTATTGACATATTAAGCTCTTTTGCAATTTCGTTGGGGTGTGGGTCACGCCCCAATTCCTGCACCAACTGACGAGATACACGGATAAGCTTGTTGATTGTTTCAACCATGTGAACAGGAATACGGATGGTTCTTGCCTGGTCAGCAATAGCACGGGTGATAGACTGACGAATCCACCATGTTGCGTAAGTACTGAACTTGTAACCCTTGGAGTAATCAAATTTTTCAACAGCCTTGATAAGACCCAAATTTCCCTCCTGAATGAGGTCTAAGAACAGCATACCGCGACCAACATATCTTTTTGCGATAGATACAACAAGTCGTAAGTTTGCCTCGGCAAGGCGCTTTCTTGCGTCTACATTACCTTCGGACATGAGTTTTGCCAGCGCCATTTCTTCTTCTGCATCCAAAAGGGGAACTTTACCGATTTCCTTTAAGTACATCTTGACATGGTCATCGATAGATACGCCCTCGGCGTTGGAAATTTCCATAACCTCTGCGGCTACATCCATGTCCTCGGTGGGTTTTATGTCTTCTAATTCCTCTTCAATCTTTTCGAGCTCTTTTTCCATATCCTGAACAACTTCTACGCCTTCGTGTTCCAAAGTTTCGTAGATTTTTTCAATCTGTTCGGGCTCAAGCTCAATATCACCTAATGTGTCGCTGATTTCTTTATAAGTCAAAACACCGTTTGCCTTACCTTTTGCTGTTAATGTTGATATTGCATCTAAAACTTTCTGTTCTATCTCTGTCATTTTATTACTCCTCCCATGTGCTTTGCTTTTATAAGCTCATTTATTTCATCCACCTTGCCCTCTTTGGCAAGTCTGTTAATTGTTTCGTTAAAGTTTTGTTTTTTGATTTTTTCAATGTTATCGGTGACTGTAGCCTGTGCGTCGCCCACATACTCTTTGTAAAGAATCTGGGCGGCTGTTGGCTTCAGCACCTCCGGAATTGAAACTAAAAAAGCTCCTGCATCTGCAGATTCGTTTGTTTCTTTAAATTTTACAATTTCAGTAAACAACTGTCTGTGAGACTCGTCCGAAAGCTCCGTTGCCGTAATTTGTGACTTGGCAAGCTTGTACGCCGATAAGTTAAAAAACATCACATTTAAGAGCATCCGCTCCGATTTATATGAAGCCGTTGGTGTTGCATCGCCTCTGCGCTGGTACGATGCAGGTTTTGTGGACTGAACAACGCGCTCGGCCTTTTTGTAAGTTTTTCTGTTTTTATCGTATATTACCCTGTTTACCTGTGCGGTAATCGAGTCTGTTGAAATGTCGGTTTCAGATGCAATCCTTTTAATGTAGATTTCCCTTTCGACAGCGTTGGGATTGGTAGCTAAAATTTCCGCGGCGGCGTTTATAAACTCTACCTTATCAGCAGTCTCGACAAGATTATATTTTTTTCTGATATTTAAAATTTTATACTCTGTAGCGGACAAAGCTGAAGAAATTACCTTTTTAAAGCTTTCGGCACCTTTTTTCTTAAGGTACTCATCAGGGTCTTTAGCATCCTTGTAGGATAAAACCTTTAGCTTTATTCCGGCGGAAGATAAAATATCGATTGCTTTTTCACAAGCTTTAGCGCCTGCTTCGTCGTTGTCGTAGCAAATGTACACAAGCGGCGAATAGCGCTTTAAAAGCTGGGCTTGTTGGTCAGTCAGTGCTGTTCCTAAACCTGCTACGGCATTTGGAAAACCAAATGCGTGTAACGACACAGCATCCATATTACCCTCAACAAGTATAAGTCCGTCGCTTGCTGAATGTTGCTTTGCAATGTTTAAGGCAAAAATGTTATTTCCCTTGTGAAACACGGGTGTTTCGGGGGAATTCATATATTTTGCGGGACTGTCGTCTAAAGCTCTTCCTGAAAATGCAATAACATTGCCTCTGACATCTATTATCGGAAACATAAGTCTGTTTCGGAACTTGTCATAGATATGACCTTTTTCGTTTTTGGCAGCTAAACCTGCTTCCACTATGTCATCGTTTCGAAAACCGTTTTCCTTTAAATAGTCAACAAGGTCTGACCAGGAATCCCGTGCAAAACCTATACCAAAGGCACGGATTGTGTCACGGTTTAAACCACGCGAAAAAGCATACTCACGGGCGCCTTTGGCGTCGTCTAAGGAAAGATTTGCCACAAATCTTTTTGCGGCCAATTTGTTCATTTTTAAAATGGTTTCCCGTTTGTCGTGGCGGGCCTGAATTTCTGGACTGTAGACTTCTTCTTCCAGAGTTATGCCCGCTCGCTCTGCCAAAAACTTAATGGTGTCGATAAAATCAAGATTTTCAATTTTTCCTATAAAATCTATGATGTTACCGCCCGAGCCGCAACCAAAGCAGTAGTAAAGCTGCTTGTCCGAGCTTATGTGGAATGATGGGGTTTTCTCCCTATGAAAGGGACACAGGCCTACATAGTCTGAGCCGTTTCGCTTTAAGGTCACATAGGAAGACACAATGTCTACAATGTCGGACCTATTAAGCACTTCGTCAATTGAGCTTTGCAAATACCGTGGCACCCTATCACCCCCTAAAATGTCTTCTATAAACATATTCGACAAAAATTCTGATTTTCCTTTAATTTTTATAAAAAAAATAAAACCCTGCCGAGCAAGGTTTTAAATTTATCATATTAAGTTTAAAAGTGCTCCGCCGATAACCACGATGCCGAGTGTGATTCGGTAAATGCCAAAAGCCTTGAAATCGTGTTTTTTTACGAAGTTGGTCAAAAACTTCACTGCGAGCGATGACACAACATAGGAAACCACCATAGCCACCGCTAAAAGTATCCATTCGTTGGCGGTCATTATATAATCGTTTGTAACGATTTTTAAAAAGCTTACACCAAACATAATGGGAATTGCCAGGAAAAATGAAAACTCAGCGGCAACGCATCTTGATGTTCCTAAAATTATAGCGCCCAAAATCGTCGCTCCCGACCTTGATGTGCCGGGGATAATGGACAATACCTGAAAAAGTCCGATAAAAAGTGCTGTTTTGTAGGTCAGGCTGTCTATGTCGTTTACTTTTGGTGTGCGCTTTTTGTTTTCTATAAATATAAACGCTACGCCGTAGACTATCAGCATCACAGAAACCAATACAGGTGTTGAGATTGCGTCCATATAATCATTAAACAAAAGACCAGCAACAGCCGCCGGCAAGCAGGCAACTATAACCTTAAACCACATCTGCCAGGTGTCTTGCTTTTCCTGCTTTGTTTTAGATGGTGAGAATGGATTGAGCTTTTTAAAATACAGGGTGGCAATAGCTAAAATTGCACCCAACTGTATCACATACAGAAAAATCTGTGAATCAAAAAAGCCCTTATCTGTACCCAAAAATTTGTTTACCAAAATAAGATGTCCTGTGGATGATATGGGTAACCATTCTGTGATACCTTCCACTATGCCAAGGACGATAGATTTAAAAATATTGATAATCATAAAAACACCTCACAAATATCTTATCACAAAAATATTGAAATTACAATATTCTATTCATAAAGGCAAAAAAATATAGTCCACTGCAGGGAGAATAAAGAAAAGTTTTTGCAAAAAAATCTCAAATCAGTTGACTTTATGCAGTTTTTGTAGTATAATGTAAAACGATATTTTTATAAAATGAGGAGAGTAGTTATGGATAGAGTTTATAACTTTTCAGCAGGTCCCTCAATGTTGCCCGTTGAGGTTTTAGAAAAAGCAGCAAAAGAGATGGTAAATTACGCAGATGCCGGTATGTCTGTTATGGAAATGAGCCATCGTTCAAAGGATTATGAAGCAATTATTGAAGGGGCAGAAAGTCTCGTTCGTGAGCTTATGAATGTTCCTGATAATTATAAGGTAATGTTTTTACAGGGCGGCGGTTCTACACAGTTTGCTATGGTTCCTCTAAACCTTGGCACAAAGAACAAAAAGGCCGACTATGTAATCACAGGTCAGTGGGCGAAAAAAGCTGCTGAAGAAGCAGAAAAATACATCACAGTAAACAGAGTTGCATCATCTGCAGACAAGACCTTCTCATACATTCCCAAGCTAGACAAGAGCACATTCTCAGAGGATGCTGACTACTTCTACATCTGTTACAACAATACAATCTACGGAACACGCTTTACTGAGCTTCCCGATACAGATAAACCTATTGTAGCTGATATTTCATCCTGCGTTATGTCAGAAGAAATCGATGTAACAAAGTTTGGTTTACTCTTTGCAGGTGCACAGAAGAACTTAGGTCCTGCAGGTGTTACACTTGTTATCGTTCGTGAGGATTTGCTTGGTGAAGTGTTAGACGGCACACCCACAATGCTTGACTACAACATCCACGCTAAAAACGGTTCAATGTACAACACACCCCCCACATACGCGATTTATACATTAAAGCTTGTTTTAGAGTGGGTAAAAGAGCAGGGCGGTGTTGGCGCTTTGCAGAAGATAAACGAAGAAAAAGCTAAGATTTTGTATGACTTCTTAGATTCATCAGAGCTCTTCCGTGGCACAGTAGTAGCTGAGGACCGTTCTTTAATGAATGTTCCCTTTGTTACAGGCAACGAAGAACTTGATGCAAAATTTGTAAAAGAATCAAAAGCTGCAGGCTTTGTAAACTTAAAGGGCCACAGAACAGTAGGTGGTATGCGCGCAAGTATCTACAACGCAATGCCAATTGAGGGCGTTCGTGCTTTGGTTGAGTTCATGAAAAAGTTTGAAGCTGAAAATAAGTAATATATAAAGAAGGTAGAAATTTATGTATAATGTTTTAACATTAAATAAAATTGCAGACTGCGGAATTGAAAAGTTAGGCGCAAATTACGCAATTTATGACAACTGCGAAAATCCTGACGGCATAATTCTTCGTAGCTTTTCAATGCACGAAATGGAGCTTCCTGCTTCTTTAAAATGTGTTGCCCGAGCAGGTGCAGGTGTAAACAACATTCCAATAGATGCTTGTACAGAAAAGGGTATCGTAGTATTTAACACACCCGGCGCAAATGCAAACGGGGTTAAAGAGCTTGTTATTTTAGGGCTTTTAATTGGTTCAAGAAAAGTTATTGACGGAATAGAGTGGGCAAAGACCTTATCAGGCAAAGGTGCTGAGGTAGGCAAGCTTGTTGAAAAAGGCAAAGGCGCGTATGTTGGTCCCGAAATTATGGGAAAAACTTTGGGCGTTATAGGCCTTGGTGCAATCGGTGCAATGGTTGCAAACACAGCTATTGCCTTAGGCATGAAGGTTATCGGTTATGACCCATATTTGACAGTTGACAGTGCGTGGAGACTTTCAAGCAGTATAGTACACGCGAACTCAATAGACGAAATCTATGCAGAAAGTGATTACATTACACTTCACATTCCTGCAACAGAAACAACAACAGGAATGATAAATTCAGAAACAATTGCCAAAATGAAAGACGGCGTTAGAATTTTAAACTTTGCAAGAGGTACACTCGTAAATGATGCACACTTAGCAACAGCTTTAGAGAGTGGCAAGGTAGCGCGCTATGTTACAGATTTCCCCAACGATGCAGTGCTTTCTATGGAAAATGTTGTTGCTATTCCTCACTTGGGCGCTTCAACTCCCGAGTCTGAGGACAACTGTGCAGTGATGGCTGCAATTGAGCTTAAGGATTATTTAGAAAACGGTAACATCAAAAATTCCGTGAACTTCCCTAACTGCGAACTTCCCAGAAACGGTGCAAGAATTACAGTTGCTCACAAGAATATTCCCTCAATGCTTGCTAATCTTTCAAAGATTGTTTCAGATAACGGCATGAATATTGAAAACATGTTAAACAAGAGCAAAAAAGAAAACGCATACACAATTATGGATATTGAAGGTGCGGCAAATGATGCTGTAATTGACGCTATTTTGGCGGTTGACGGAGTGTATTCGGCTCGCCTTATAAAATAAAATTTCAAAAAGCGAAAAAAAAGCTTGCATTTGTGAAATTTTTCTGTTATAATAGTGTTTGCTGTTTGAGAAAAACAGCGTTTTATGAGTACTTAATGGAGGTGCATATATATGGCTAAATGCGAAATTTGCGGAAAAGGTGTTACATTTGGTATCAAAGTCAGCCATTCTCACAGAAGAAGTAACAGAACTTGGAAGCCTAACATCAGAACTGTAAAAGCAATCGTTAACGGTACACCCAAAACATTACACGTTTGCTCAAGATGCCTTCGTTCAAACAAGGTAGAAAGAAGTATGTAATCACAGTTTCTGATAACTTACTTTTTAGGAAATAGGCGTATCGGGTTTTGCCCGATACGTTTTTTTCTTGAAAGCTGAAATTTTCAAAAAAACGGCTTGACAATTATGCTAAAAATAGGTATAATATATAAATGCATTGTGGGTTATGATGCAGGAAGGTGGCGCCGATATGATATGTGATGTAAGCACCATAGTTAATACCGAGGGTGCACAGGTTGCATTGGAGGGCTGTCTTGAATCGGTAGAGCTCGCTTGTGATATTGAAGTGATAAAGGCTTCAGTCAGCGGCAGTATTGCAAATTC
Organism: Clostridia bacterium; assembly: GCA_017629115.1. Lineage (GTDB taxonomy): Bacteria > Bacillota > Clostridia > UBA1381 > UBA9506 > Congzhengia. The sequence goes on from JAGBXV010000080.1 coordinate 20,518, forward strand.
AGGCGGTGTATTGGTACTGGAGGCAGAAGTGAGCGCAGAGATTAAAACCTCATGTGCCCGTTGCTTGAAGGAAATTGTTATGCCACTTGATTTTGATTTTAGCGAAACTCTTGTCCTTTCAGGTCAGGAAACAGACGCTGATGCTGATTCCGTTATTTTCTTTGAAGGTACCGAAATCGATGTAGGCGAAATAGCTATCAATAACCTTTTGTTAAATGTTTCAACTAAATACTTATGTCGTGATGATTGTAAAGGAATTTGCCCCAAGTGTGGCAAAAACTTAAACGAGGTAAGTTGCGACTGTGATTTTTTTGAAATTGATCCGCGTTGGGAAAAATTAAAAAATTTTAAGTGATAAAATTCAGGAGGTGTAGACCATGGCAGTACCTAAGAGAAAAACCTCACAGGCAAGACGTGATAAGAGACGCGCAAACTGGAAGCTCAGCATTCCCGGTTTCGTAAGCTGCCCTAAATGCGGCGAACCTATTATGGGACATAGAGTATGTAAGGCTTGCGGCTACTACAACGGAAAAGAAGTTGTAAAAAAAGAAGCGTAATTATGCGTATATAAAAATAGAGAAGGAGCAGTCCTTCTCTATTTTTATATATGTTGAAAGTTGGTGAACTAATGAACGGAGCTATTGTTTTATCGGTAGATGCAGGGAGCATTGCCGAAGAACTTGAAATCGAATCAGGGGATAGAATTTTATCCATTAACGGCAAAGAAATTGTTGACTATCTTGACTATAAATTTTTATCAACAGGCGAAGAAATCCTGATGACAGTTGAAAAAAAATCCGGTGAGCTGATTGAATACGAAATAGAAAATCCATACCTTGAGGATTTGGGTATAAATTTTGAAAATTTCCTTTTTGACAAGGCACACAGCTGCCACAATAAGTGTATTTTTTGTTTTATTGACCAGATGCCCGAGGGTATGCGTGACACACTTTATTTTAAAGACGATGATGCTCGCCTTTCCTTTTTGTACGGAAATTATGTAACACTTACAAATATGAAAGATTCAGACATTGACAGGCTCATCGAGTACAGAATTTCTCCTGTAAACATTTCTGTTCACACCACAAACCCCGAGCTTAGATGCGAAATGCTACATAATAAAAACGCAGGAAAGATATTGGAGCATATAAAAAAGCTTTATGATAACGGAATCGAAATGAATATGCAGGTTGTGCTGTGCAAGGGCATTAACGACGGAGAAGAATTAGACCGCACAATAAGTGAACTATCAGAATTTTTACCTGTGGCACGCAGTATGTCAGTAGTCCCTGTTGGTTTAACCCGTTGCCGTGAGGGTCTGTATCCCTTAAAACCTTTTGAAAAAGAGGACTGCATAAAGGTAGTAGAGCAGATAGAATCTTGGCAGGAAAAGCTTTTAGAAAAATACGACACTCGCTTTGTTTATGCGTCTGATGAATTTTATGTAAACGGAGAAATTGACATACCAAAAGAGGAAAACTACGAGGATTTTCCCCAGATAGAAAACGGTGTAGGAATGCTTGCCTCTTTTGAGGCGGAATTCAATATCGCCTTAAAATCAGGTATGCAAAAGGTAAAAGACAAAAAAATCATCGTAGCAACGGGAGAAATTTCCTATAATTTTATAAAAAAGCTGGTAAATGAAGCCAAGATGCGTTATAATATAAATGATATAGAAGTTGTAGGTGTCCGTAACGGACTTTTCGGTGGAAAGGTGTCCGTTTCGGGGCTTTTGGGTGCTTGTGATTTATTCCGTGAACTCGATGGCAAAAAAGCCGACAAACTCTTAATCACAGAATCAATGCTAAAGGCTGATGAGGACATCTTTTTAGACGATGTTACTTTAGCCGAGGCACAGGAAAAATTAGGTATGGAAATTATCCCTGTCAAAAATGACGGCGGATGTTTCTTATCAGCACTTTTAGGATATTAAGAAAGAGGAAAACATATGAGAAAAGCAACGGTTGCTATCGTTGGCAGACCCAATGTTGGCAAATCTACACTTTTTAACAAAATAGCGGGTAGCAGAATTTCAATTGTTGACGACACCCCTGGTGTAACCCGTGACAGAATTTACGCTGAAGCCGAGTGGCTCAACAAAAAATTCACACTCATCGACACAGGCGGTATTGAGCCAAAGTCTGACGATACGATTTTAAAGAATATGCGCCTTCAGGCTGAAATTGCCATAGAGCGTGCAGACTGTATTGTACTTATGACCTGTGTTCACGATGGATTAACTGCCGCGGACAAAGATGTTGCGGCTATGCTACAGAAGTCGGGCAAGCCTATTGTTTTAGCTGTAAACAAGGTTGACCACGGCGGCGAGCCTCCTATGGACTTTTACGAGTTCTATAACTTAGGTCTTGGGGACCCTGTTGCCATTTCGTCAACTCACGGTCTTGGCGTGGGCGATTTATTAGACGAAATTTTTGCAAATATTCCCCCTGAACTTTTTGATGAACAGGAGGAGGAATCTTCAGCGCTTAGAGTTGCTATTGTAGGTAAGCCGAATGCAGGTAAATCCTCACTTGTAAATAAAATTTTGGGCGAAGACAGAGTAATCGTAAGTCCGATTTCCGGCACAACCCGCGATGCGGTAGACACAAGCTTTACAAAAGACGGCAAGGAGTATATTCTGGTGGACACCGCAGGTATGAGAAAGCGTGGCAAGGTAGATGAAGGCATCGAGCGTTACAGCGTAATCAGGTCACTTGCTGCAGTTGATAACTGCGATGTGTGCATTATTGTGGTAGATGCAAAAGAGGGAATTTCTGAACAGGATTCAAAGATTGCGGGTTATGCCCACGAAAAAGGCAAAGCCTCAATCATTGCAATAAACAAGTGGGACTTAATAGAAAAGGACACCCACACAATGAAGAACTTTACCGAAAAAGTAAATCAGGAGCTGGGCTTTATGTTGTATGCTCCTCAGGTATACATTTCAGCTTTAACAGGACAGAGAATTGACAAGCTCTTCGAGATGATTGACTATGTTCATGTTCAGCACACAATGAGAATCAAAACAGGAATGTTAAACGATGTTCTCTCTGAAGCTACAATGAAAGTTCAGCCTCCGTCTGATAAGGGTAAGAGGTTAAAGATTTTCTATATGACTCAGGCCTCGACCTGTCCACCCACATTTGTTGTGTTTGTAAACAACAAAGAGCTCATGCATTTTTCATATTTAAGATACCTTGAAAATCAGATAAGAGCGGTGTTCGGGCTTTCAGGCACACCTATAAGATTTATTGTAAGAGAAAGAGAAGACAAAGGAAGTAAAGAATAATCAGGAGGATATTATGGTATTAGCTTGTATTTTAACGGTGGTTTCGGCATATTTATTAGGTAGTATCAATACATCCATTATACTTTCTAAATTCAAGAAAAACGACATCCGTACCCACGGCAGCGGCAACGCAGGTGCAACAAATGTACTGCGTGTTATGGGAAAGTCTGCCGCAGCACTGGTAGTTGTAGGTGATGCCTTAAAGGCATTTGTGGCTGTATGGGTAGCGGCGCTTATTGCGGATAAGTGCGGGGTTTTTCACCCGCAGACATTGGTTTTAAAATACCTTGCAGTTACATTTGTTGTAATCGGTCACGATTTTCCCCTGTTTTTCGGTTTTCGCGGTGGCAAGGGAATCGTCACATCTGTTGCCATTATCTTTGCCCTTGACTGGAGATTGGGCATAATGGTTTTAGGCACAGGTGTTTTCTGTATCGTACTTACAAGGTTTGTGTCATTAGGCTCTATTGTGGGCTGTGTGATATTCCCGCTTTTCTGTATAGCAATGCATATGGACGCACCCTGGTGTTACGAATCGGCAGTAATAATACCTGCTGTGTTCTTGGGAATTTTGGGCGTGTGGCGTCACAGCAGCAATATCAAAAAGTTAGTATCAGGTACGGAACGCAAAATAGGCGAAAAATCTAAAAAATAACCAGGTGGTGAATATGATGAATATGTCTGTAATAGGTTCGGGCACATGGGGCTGCGCTCTGTGCTCAATTTTAGCCAACAAGGGAAATACAGTTACCCTGTGGTCATATTTTAAAGAGGAAAGTGAAAGCTTATCAAAAACAAGAAAGGCACCTAACCTTTCTGATTTTGTTATGCCTGAAAATGTAATATACACAAGCGATATAGAACAAGCAACAAAAGATATGGATTTAATAGTTATGGTTACACCCTCGGCAGCTATTGGCAAAACGGCTGAAGCTATGAGTCCTTATGTTAAGGAAGGAGCAGTAATCGTGTGCGCATCAAAAGGTTTTGACAGCGTTACACAAAAAACTCTTACTGAAACTATAAAGGACAAAATCCCCAACTGTACTGTGGCGGCTCTTTCAGGACCTTCTCATGCTGAGGAGGTAGCTATGAAGATGCCTACCACTTTAGTTGCTGCCTGCGAATCTAAAAGTGTACGCGAAATGATTCAGGAGCAGTTTACAACAGATTATTTGAGAATATATACAAACGAGGATATTTTAGGCGTTGAAATCGGCGGCGCACTTAAAAATATCATTGCACTTTGTGCAGGTATTTCTGACGGCTTGGGTTTGGGCGATAATGCCAAGGCGGCGCTTATGACCCGTGGTATTTCTGAGATTGCACGACTTGGTGCGGCAATGGGAGCAAAAGCTACAACATTTGCCGGACTTTCGGGTGTTGGTGATTTGATTGTTACCTGTACCAGTATGCATTCAAGAAACCGCAGAGCCGGAATTTTAATTGGCAAGGGAAAAACTTGTGATGAGGCAATGAAGGAAGTAAACATGGTGGTTGAAGGTGTATATGCAACAAAAGAGGCATATAAGCTTGCAAAGAAATATGATGTAGAAATGCCCATTACAGAAGAAGTGTACGGCGTGCTTTTTGAGGGAAAACCGGTAAAAGACACTGTGCGTGTACTTATGTCAAGAAGCAGAAAAAATGAAATAGATGACTAACATCCTGGAGGAAAACTTATGAAGTGGTTCACAAGAGGAAAAAAGGAAGATGCAAAGGTTGAAAATACGCCTGTTGCTCAGGAAACTGAAGAAATAAAAGAAGACATGGTCAAGGATACCGAAAAACCGAAAAAGAGCTTTTTTGCAAAGCTCAAGGAAGGACTTTCAAAAACAAGAACAGCGGTTTTCGGCAGACTTGATGATGTCTTTTATGCTTTTAAGTCGGTTGATGAAGAACTGTTCGAAGAACTTGAAGAAGTGCTAATCAGTGCCGACATTGGCGTGGATACCTCTGTGTATATAATAGACTTGTTAAGAAGTGCTGCCCGTGAAAAGCATATCAAAGAGCCTGAGGATTTAAAACAGGAATTAAAAGACATAATTTGTAAGATACTAAGTGAGCAAAATACCCAGTGCAACATCGAAGGGTCGCCTGCTGTAATTATGGTAATAGGCGTAAACGGTGTGGGCAAAACCACTTCAATCGGTAAAATATCCAATTATTACAGACAGCAGGGCAAAAAGGTTTTGCTGGCTGCTGCCGACACATTCCGTGCTGCTGCAATTGACCAGTTGGAAATCTGGAGCAAGCGAGCAGGTGTTGACATTGTTAAGCATCAGGAGGGGTCTGACCCGTCAGCGGTTGTATTTGATGCAATAGCTGCTGCCAAGGCAAGATGTGTAGACATTGTAATTTGTGACACCGCAGGCAGACTTCACAACAAGAAAAACCTTATGGATGAGCTTGCCAAAACTGCACGAGTAATCGAGCGTGAGACAGGTAAGCCTGCATCGGAGGTGCTGTTGGTTTTAGATGCCTCAACAGGTCAGAACGCACTCATTCAGGCCCGCGAATTTAAAAATGCGGCAGATATTACAGGTGTGATTTTAACAAAGCTTGACGGTACAGCCAAGGGCGGTGTTGTAATTGCTTTGTGTCGCGAGCAGAACATAGGTGTTAAATTTATTGGTGTAGGCGAGGGAATAGACGACCTTCAGCAATTTGACCCCAACGAATTTGCAAAGGCGCTCTTTCCCGAGGAATAAACAAAAGGAGGCATACTTATGAATTTTGGAGGTTTCGGCGGTTTCGGCGACTTCGGTGCTGATGACGAATCCAAGGACTTTAAAGGATTTAATAAAGAAAGCCTGAAGGAAAAGTTCAAAAACCAAAAGAAGAACTTTACGAAAGGTAAAAAAATACTCATAGGAATTATAGCGGCTGTTATCCTTTTGGTTTTGGGAGCAATTTTAGCTATTAATTTCCTTATACAGGTATGGCAGATAAATGAAGTAGGTGTTTCGTACGGGGATGTTTTCTGGAAAAACTTTTTCTGTAAACTGGCAGTTTCCTCGTCCGGATTTGCTATTGTATTTATAATTACATTGGTAAATCTGCTCTTTATGAGAAAGCTTGCATTTATGAAGCATCTTGAATCAAGTATCTTCAGGAAAAAGTGGCCTTATATTACCCTTGCTTTTGTGTTATCTTTGATTTTTGGCGGTATTATGGGCGAAAACTCATATATGGAATTCCTTACAGCGTTAAACGCTACGGATTTTGGGGTGACCGACCCTCTGTTTGGTAAGGATATAAGTTACTATGTTTTTGTAAGACCCTTTATAGATACGGTTGTTACTGCGCTAAAGGGTGCGTTTTTATTGCAGACAATACTTATTGCGGTAGGATATTACGCAATATTCGCCGTATCCGGAACACCAAACCTAAAAGATATTGTAACATTGGAAAAAGGTGCGCTGACACATGTGATTTGCAATGTTTTGGTGTATTATGTAGCAAGCATTTTTTCATATCAGCTTAGCGCAGAAGCACTGATGTACGGTTCTTTTGGTAACGATAACTTAGCAGGCGCCGGCTTTATTGAGGCAAATATCTGGCTTAATTATTATAAATTTGCGCCTGTTTTATTACTTCTGGCTGTAGCGCTTACCATATTCTTTGTATGGAGAAAAAAGTTTAAAATATCACTTGCGTGCATACTGATAGTGCCTGTTGCGTATGTGGTGGTGTTTGTGGTTACTATTATCACACAGCAGTTTGTTGTAGCACCTGATGAAAGAAGCTATCAGACAGAGTATATTCAGCACAATATGCAGGCTACAAAGGACGCTTTTGGTATTAACAATATTAAAGAAGTCCAGTTTGATTTTTCCAAAGAATTGACAGGCGAGTCAATTGCGGCTAACAGTGCTGAGCTTACTAACACAAGGATAATTGACTTCTCAGCATCTTTAACTGCGTACAATCAGTTGCAATATTTAAGAAAATATTACACATTTAATGATATAGATGTAATACCCTATGAGGTTGACGGCAACCTTACAGGTGTATTTATGTCGGCTCGTGAGCTAAACAAGGACAACCTTGAGGAATCGGCGCGCTCCTATGCCAACGAAAAATTCCGTTACACCCACGGTTTTGGTGTAGTTGCCAGCCCCTTTAACAGAGTTACAGAAGACGGTCAGCCTTACTTTGCGATGAAGGATATACCTCCTGTGTCAACCAACGGCTTGCCTGCACTTACGCAGCCCAGAATTTACTATGGCGAGAGCACTAACGATTATGTTATTGTAGGCTCTGATAACAAAGAGCTTGATTACTCAGAGGGTTACGAGGATATTGAGTACACCTATCAGGGCGATACAGGTATAGAGCTTAATTTCTTTAACAAGCTTGTATTCTCACTTTACTACGGCGATTACAAGATGTTTTTCTCCGGTAATGTGGATGAAAACAGTAAAATTCTGATAAACAGAAATGTAATGGACAGAGTTAAACTGGTTGCGCCTTTCCTTACTTATGAGGAAGACCCGCAGATTGTTGTGGATGACAACGGCGAAATCAAATGGGTAATAGATGCATATACTACCTCTGACAGGTATCCTTACTCACAGACATTTTCTGATGTAAATTATATAAGAAATTCAATCAAGGCAGTGGTTGATGCATACACTGGTGATGTTACATTCTACATCATAGACAAACAAGACCCCGTTGCTGCGACCTATAAAAAGATATATCCCTCGCTTTTTGCTGAGGGTGATTTGCCTCAGGAGATTGCAAACCATATCACAACTCCTGAAGGGTTATTCAAAATCCAGACAGAAGCATATCAGAGATACCACTTAGACGATGCAGGTCAGTTCTATGATCAGGCAGATGTGTGGAGAGTAGCAAGCGAAAAGTATCAGAACGATGAAGTTACCGTTTCGCCTTACTTTAACATCTTTACAATTGAGGGTGAAGAAAATCCCGAACTTGTTCTGAATATGCCTTATGTTTTGGGCGACAAACACAATATGGTAGGAATACTGATGAAGCGTACCGACGCCGAGCATTACGGCGAACTGGTGCTTTACCGTATACCCAAATCCAATACTGTATATGGTCCTATGCAGATAGAAAATAAAATCGATAACGACCCGGATATTTCAAGAGAAATGACTCTGTGGGGTCAGGGCGGCTCTACGGTTATTCGTGGTAATCTTTTGGTTATTCCCTTTAAAAATTCCATATTCTATGTTGAGCCTGTGTATATAACATCACAGAACGATGCGTCGCTTCCTGAGGTAAAGAGAATAATTGTGGCTTATAAAGACGAAATAGTTATGGCCCCCACATTGGAGGAGGCTTTAGCACAGGTAATAGAAAATTCTGACGGAGTAGATGCAGGCACACTTACAGAAACGCCCATAATTCCTGAAGGTTCAGAAGAGCCGGTGCAGCCCACACAACCTGCACCCAGTACGGGATATTCCGAGGAAGATATTCGTCAAATTATCAGTGCGTATGATGCGTTCCGTCAGTCCAGCAAAAACAATGACTGGGCTCAAATGGGTGAAGATTTACAAAATCTTGACGAAGCAATCGGAAACATTCGTTAAAGTTAGATATTTACAAATAAGTGTAAAAGTGGTAGAATTATATTGAGTGTGTGGTTTATAGAATAAAATTGAGAGGAGACGACAATTATGGAATACGCACCATTTTTTGTCCTTGCGGCAGCAGTTATAGCCATTGTTTTTGCAGGCTATAAATTCTTTGCCGTGAAAAAACTTCCTGAAGGAACGAAGGAGATGGCTTCGATTTCTTCAAAAATCCGTGCAGGCGCTATGGCTTATTTAAAGCGTCAGTACAAAACAGTAGGTATTTTCTTTGCTGTTATGTTTGTAATCATTGGAATTCTGGCTTACGCTGGACTCCTGACACCTTTTGTACCCTTTGCCTTTATTACGGGCGGACTTTTTTCAGGTCTTTCGGGTTTTATAGGTATGAAGATTGCAACATACGCTAACTCCCGAACAGCTCAGGGTGCCAAAGACAGCTTAAACAAAGGTTTAAAAATAGCTTTCTCATCGGGTACTGTAATGGGCATGACCGTTGTAGGTCTTGGTCTTTTAGACATAAGCGTATGGTTTATCCTTTTAAGATATGTATTTGGAATTCAGGAAATCGGCGAGATTACATCAGCCATGCTCACATTCGGTATGGGTGCAAGCTCAATGGCACTCTTTGCCCGTGTAGGCGGCGGTATTTTTACAAAGGCTGCCGATGTTGGTGCTGACCTCGTTGGTAAGGTTGAAGCCGGTATCCCTGAGGACGACCCCAGAAACCCTGCTTGTATTGCAGACAATGTTGGTGACAATGTTGGTGATGTTGCAGGTATGGGCGCTGACCTTTATGAGTCTTATGTAGGCTCAATCATTTCCTGCGGTGCTTTGGCAGTTGCGGCAGGTCATAGTTTTAACGGCGTTATCCTGCCTATGCTTATTGCAGCGGTTGGAATACTAGCTTCTATCATTTCTACCTTCTTTGTGTCAACAAAGGAAGGTGCAACACAGAAAATGTTACTTGGCTCACTTCGCCGTGGAACATATTCAGCAGCGGTTATCTCAGCTTTAGCAAGCTTTGCACTGATTTATATATTGATGCCCGCAAATATCGGTCTTTTTGGCGCAGTGCTTTCAGGTCTTTTAGCAGGTGTGTTAATTGGTTACTTCACAGAGTACTACACATCAGATTCATACAAGCCTACACAGAAGCTTTCAGGTTCTTCTGAAACGGGTTCAGCAACAATCATCATTGATGGTATTGCACTGGGTATGAAATCTACTGCAATTCCTGTTGTTATTGTTGGTATTTCAGTACTTGTCAGCTACTTTGTTGCAGGTGGCTTTAGCGGTGCCGAAAATGCATTTGAGCTTGGTCTTTACGGCGTAGGTCTTTCTGCAGTTGGTATGTTATCAACTCTGGGTATTACATTGGCTACTGACGCTTACGGCCCTGTTGCGGACAACGCAGGTGGTATTGCTGAAATGAGCGGTTTAGATCCTCAGGTGCGTGAAAGAACTGACGCATTAGACTCATTAGGTAACACAACAGCAGCCACAGGTAAGGGCTTTGCTATTGGCTCGGCAGCTTTAACAGCTCTTGCTTTAATCGTTTCATATACAGACGAAATCAATGCAATAGCGCCCGGAAAATTAGACCTTGCAATCACAAACCCTGCGGTATTAATTGGTCTTTTTGTTGGCGCAATGCTTCCTTTCTTGTTCAGTGCAATGACAATGCAGGCAGTAGGTCGTGCGGCGCATAAGATTGTAGTTGAAGTAAGAAGACAGTTCAGAGAAATCAAAGGTTTACTTGAGGGAACAGCTGAAGCAGATTACGAAACCTGTGTTGACATCTGTACAAAATCATCACTTCGTGAGATGATTGTTCCTGCAGCATTAGGCGTATTTGCTCCCATTGTTGTAGGGTTAGTACTTGGTGTAAACGGCGTAGTTGGTATGCTTGCAGGTGCGCTTGTTTCAGGCTTCGTACTTGCTATTATGATGGCAAACTCAGGCGGTGCTTGGGACAATGCTAAAAAATATATCGAAGCAGGTAACTTTGGCGGTAAAGGTTCAGATAACCACAAAGCAGCCGTTGTTGGCGATACAGTAGGTGACCCCTTTAAAGATACATCAGGTCCTTCTGTTAATATCTTGATTAAGTTGTTATCAATGGTATCAATCGTGTTTGCAGCACTTATTGCTAATTATGGCGGCTTAGGACTTTTCTAGTAAGGCTTTAAAAATCGTTCATACCATCAAAGGAAAAAATAATAAATATGAAAGCACACGACAAAAAGTCGTGTGCTTTTTAATTTATTCCTTTGATTATGAACATTCTTCACCTCTCGGTGTATACACATACACCTTCGGGTTCAGACTGTCCATTCTGAATCGATTTTTTTCAGCCTTAGAAATCTATTCACATATTCCGACAATTTTCATAGTATGTATCAAAGGAGAGATTGCTATGCGCAGGTTGTCGGAGCTCGCTGTTGATGAGAGTGGCGTTATTTCATATATTGACACAAAAAATCGTCTGCGCCGAAGATTATATGATTTAGGGCTTGTTCCGGGGACAAAAGTCTTTTGTGTAGCCAAAAGTCCACTGGGCGACCCAAAGGCATTTCTTGTAAGGGGTGCGGTAATTTCTTTGCGGTGCGAGGATTCTGAAGATATTATATTGGAGTAAAACCGTCACTCAGTGGCGGTTTTTTGCATACTGTGTAAAAGGAGATGATATTATGGGACTGACTAAATCAAGCACAGGAAAAAACGCCTGCGACAGATTTTTGGACATAAAAACAGGAGATATAACAGTAGCTTTAATGGGAAACCCAAATGTAGGGAAATCAACTCTTTTTAACTATCTGACGGGTATGCGTCAGCATACGGGTAATTGGCCCGGCAAAACCGTTACAGGGGCAAGCGGTAATTGTACATATAAAAATAAAGAAATTACATTTGTTGATTTGCCCGGGTGTTATTCTTTGCTTTCACACTCGCCTGAGGAGGAGGTTGCACGGGATTTTGTTGTAAGTGGCGAGGCAGATGTCACGGTAGTGGTGTGCGATGCCACTGCCCTTGAACGGAACTTAATTTTAGTTTTGCAAACACAACAAATTACTAAAAAATTGATAGTGTGCGTAAATCTTATAGATGAAGCCGAGAAAAAAGGAATAAAAATTGACAAGGAAAAGCTGGAAAAAGAGCTGGGCGCACCTGTAATTACCACCGCTGCCCGAAGCGGTAAAGGTGTAAACAATCTGTTGGATAAAATCGTGAAAGCAAAGGAAACCGCCGAAAATGAAAATACCCCTTTAAGTGGAGAAGAAATTGAAGAAACAGTAAACCGCGCCGCGCAGATTGCTGATGCTTGCGTTAGATTTAAAAATACAAATTTAATAGAGCGCGACCGCAAGATAGATAAAATCCTAACAGGCAGACCTGCATACGCCGTGATGCTTTTGATGCTTTTGGGGATATTCTGGCTGACAATAGCAGGTGCAAATTCTGTGTCGGGAGCACTCTCTGGGGCGCTTTTTAAAACGGAGGAGTGGCTAAATTTGGCGCTCATACAGATTAACACCCCTGATTTTTTGCGTGAGCTTGTGGTTTTTGGGGGATACCGTATGCTTGTGTGGGTAGTGTCTGTAATGCTTCCGCCTATGGCTATATTTTTTCCCCTTTTTACAATTTTGGAGGATTTGGGGTACCTTCCCCGTGTGGCGTTTAATCTTGACAAATGTTTCAAGCGTTGTGGTGCTTGCGGTAAGCAAGCTCTTACTATGTGTATGGGCTTTGGATGTAATGCGGCGGGAGTAGTGGGTGCGCGCATTATTGACTCACCCAGAGAACGCCTTATTGCCATTATTACCAACAGTTTAGTGCCTTGTAACGGTAGATTCCCTGCACTTATTTCTGTCATTACAGTTTTTATTGTGGGTGGTGTTTTTATGCCTTCTGTTGTGCTTACAGGAGCAATAACTCTCGGAATTGTGATGACATTTTTAGCTTCAAAATTCCTGTCACGGACTTTTTTAAAGGGTGAGACTTCGTCCTTTGTGTTGGAACTTCCTCCTTACAGGAGGCCGCAAATCGGCAAGGTTATAGTCAGGTCCGTTTTCGATAGAACATTGTTTGTTTTGGGGCGCGCTGTGGCAACTGCCATACCTGCGGGGCTTCTGTTGTGGTTGCTTGCGAATATAAACATAGGTGATACGAGTTTGTTTGCGTGTTTTTGCCAAAGTTTAGAACCATTAGGCAATGTTATGGGTTTAGACGGCGTAATTTTGGCGGCTTTTATTTTAGGTTTTACAGCCAATGAAACAGTTATCCCTATAATGCTTATGGGATATATTTCGGGTACTGTGCTAACTGATGGCGTGAGCCTGGCACAGCTCAGAGATGTGTTGGTATTAAACGGTTGGAACATCGTTACCGCTGTTAATATGATAGTGTTCTTTTTGTTCCATTGGCCCTGCGCCACCACGATGCTTACAATTTACAAGGAAACAAAAAGCGCAAAATGGACAGCGCTTTCCTTTGCGCTGCCCACAGTAATTGGTGTTTTTATATGTATTGCTGTTAATTTACTCTGCAATCTGCTTGCCTGAGTGGTCTATTGTGTAGTTTTCTTTGTAGATAAGGTCAGAGGCTTTAACAAATTTGTAGCCGGCAGCGGACAGCTTTTCTAAAATTTTAGGCAATGCCTCAGGTGTGTTTTTTGCCCCGTTGTGAAAGAGAATGATTGAGCCTGGGGCAATTCTGTTGGTTACCCGTGTAGTGATTTCGTCGGCGGAAAGATTTTTCCAATCTAAACTGTCGATGTTCCACTGAACGGTAAACATATTCTGGTTTGTAGCTTCGCGAATTACTGCGTTATTGTACTCACCGTAAGGGCCGCGGAAAAGCATAGGTCGCACACCTGTAACTGCTTCGATTTTGTCGGAGCAGTTTTTTAATTCTTGAGCAATTTTAGCATCGGACAGTTGGTCGATGTGTGGATGCGTGTCTGAATGGTTCATTATTTCGTGACCGGCATCGTGGAATTTTTTCACAGAATCAGGGTACTTTTCCACCCAACTGCCTACCATAAAGAATGTGGCGGGTGCGTTATATTTTTTTAAAATATCAATTAAAATATCCGTGTCGTTATCGTCCCAGGCGGCGTCGAAGGTTAAAGCGCAGACTTTTTCTGAGCCTTTTTCCACAGAGTATATGGGTAGCAGCTTGTCGGTGGTGTCGTTGTAAACGCTTGTGGATGTAGAAAAACCTACAACGGTCAAAAGCACCGCACACAACACCATTGACAGATAGATTACGGCACGCCTTTTATTGAGCACAAAAACTTTCATAATAAAATCCTCACTTTTCGTAAAATAAAAACGCGTTATGATTAACTCATAACGCATTTTTATTATTATTCTATTGTGAGGGATAGAATTTATGACTTAAAATTCACACTTTCTGCCAGCGACTTTGTCAAGCTTAGCTTTAACCTTGATGGGAAGACCAAAGAGGTTGATAAAGCCCTGTGAATCCATCTGGTTGTAATCTTCATCCTCGCCGAATGAAGCTGTTACTTCGTCGTAGAGTGTGTAGGGGCTTGTTACGCCCGCGTTCATAATGTTTCCTTTATAGAGCTTTAACTTAACATCACCTGTAACTGTTGCCTGTGTTTCGTCAACAAAAGCGTCGATTGACTTTCTGAGCTTTGTAAACCACTGACCGTTGTAAACTAAGTCTGCCATTTTCTGAGCAACAATAGCTTTGAAGTGTGATGTTTCTTTATCAAGACAAATTGTTTCTAAAACTTCGTGAGCGTGGTAGAGGATTGTGCCACCGGGTGTTTCATAAACGCCACGGCTCTTCATACCAACAAGGCGATTTTCAACTACATCAAAGATGCCGATACCGTTTCTTCCGCCGATTTCGTTTAACTTTCTAATCATTGTAACGCCGTCTAAGGCTTCGCCGTTTAACTTTGTGGGGATACCCTTTTCAAATGTGATTGTAACATATTCTGCCTTATCGGGAGCAGACTCAGGAGATACGCCAAGCTCTAAGATTTTTTCGTAATCGGGCTCATTTGCAGGGTCTTCTAAGTCTAAACCTTCGTGTGATAAGTGCCAGAGGTTCATATCTTTAGAGTAGTTTGTTTCTCTTGAAATCTTTAAGGGGATGTTGTGAGCTTCAGCGTAGTCGATTTCGTCGTCACGAGACTTTAAGTCCCAGATTCTCCAGGGAGCGATGATGTCCATATCTGGAGCAAAAGCCTTGATGCTTAATTCAAAACGAACCTGGTCATTACCCTTACCTGTACAACCGTGGCAGATTGCGTCAGCGCCTTCTTTCAGGGCAATTTCTACAATTCTCTTTGCAATTAAAGGACGGGCAAAAGATGTACCGAGTAAATAACCTTCGTACTTTGCGCCTGCCTTTAATGTGGGCCAGATGTACTCTTCTACGAATTCCTTTTTAAGGTCTTCGATGTATAATTTGCTTGCGCCTGTCTTTATAGCTTTTTCCTCTAAGCCTTCAAGCTCAGCATCCTGACCAACATCAGCTGCAACTGCGATAACTTCACAGCCGTAGTTTTCCTTTAACCACGGAATAATGATTGATGTGTCAAGACCGCCTGAGTAGGCAAGTACAACTTTGTTGTATTTTTTCATATTTATAACTTCCCTTCGGATAATATTTACATAAATATTATTATACCGCACTTTGTCTTTTTGTCAAGGGGTAAATTGTATATTTTTGCATAAAAATACAAAAATTTTAAAAATATGCATATTTTATGCATGGATTAAAATATTGCAAAGGTATAAGGATTGTGATAGAATAATCACAAATGGAACTTTTTTCTCATTTTTTCGTCTATACAGTATAAACCAAAAGGAGGAATGACCATGAAAAAGTTTATCAGTTTATTGGTTTTGATCGCGGTAGTGCTTGGTATGGGAATTATAACGGTATCATCCGACAGAATGGTGCGGGAGGATATTCCTGTAATGTTAGAAGAAGATGCTACAGCGCAAGGACTTGTTAAGCTTGGCATCCTAAAGGGTACAGGTGAGGGACTTGAACTTGAGCGTAACATTACCCGTGCTGAGGCTGTGGCGCTTATTTTCCGTGTGCATTACGAAAATATAGGTGCTATCGGTATGCCTTCTCCCGAATTTACTGACCTTGACAACCATTGGGCGTATAAAGAAGTAACAGCGGCAAAGAAAATGGGAATTGTTGAGGGTGTTGGCGGAGGAATGTTCGAGCCTGACAGAATAGTTACAGGCAGAGAATTTGCAAAGATGCTTATGTCAACTTTAGGATATAAAGACATTACAATCGAAAATGTATATGAAAAAGCACTTGACGCCCAGCTTTTAACAAACAACTTCACAATGGCTGTTGTGGTGGAGAATATGACATTGCTCCGAAGCGATGCGGCACGGATTCTTTGGGGAGTGTTCTTGGCAAAAACTCCTGACGGCGTAATGTATAAAGACAAGCTAATAGAGGCAGGAAAGTTTACTGAGGAAGATTATTACGGCACGCTCTATATGGAAGAGTATAATTTTAAAGAATAAGAGGTAATTATGAAATTTTCAGGTTTGGTAATTTGTTCTGATGTGGACGGCACATTGATTGACGAAAACAATGTTGTGCCGAAAAACAATTTAGAAGCAATAGAATACTTCCGTGCTCACGGAGGGAAGTTTATGGTGGCAACAGGCAGAATCCCCGAGGCGGTAACCTCTGCCACGGGTGAATTAACATTTGATTATCCTTGTATATGTCACAACGGTTGCAGTGTGTATGACTTTTCTAAAAAAGTATACACGGAGGTAATCGAAATAGATGATACAGTAATAC
>JAGBXV010000081.1 GCA_017629115.1 Clostridia bacterium
AGCTGAATATTTATCAAAGCACGAAAACATATCTTGGGTAAGCTACTGCGGTCTTCCTGGTGATAAGTATTACGACCTTGCACAGAAATATATGCCAAACGGTGGTTGCGGTGTAGTAAGCTTTGGTGTTAAGGGAGGAAGAACTGCTGCCGAGGCCTTTATGAAGAAGTTGAAACTTGCATCAATTGAAACCCATGTTGCAGATTCAAAGACCTGTTGCTTACACCCTGCAAACGCAACGCATCGTCAGATGAACGACGCAGAGCTCGAAGCTTGCGGAATTACACCTGATTTGGTGAGATTTTCTTGCGGTTTAGAAGATGCAGAAGATATAATTGCAGATTTAGAGCAGGCACTGAAATTATGAGGTAGGAGGGCGCCTATGCCTATTAAAATACCAAACGAATTACCGGCAGTTAAGGTTTTAAACAGCGAAAACATCTTCGTTATGACAGAAACAAGAGCGATAACACAGGACATCCGTCCTTTAAAGCTTTTGATTTTAAACCTTATGCCCTTAAAAATCGATACAGAAACTCAGCTTTCAAGAATGCTGGGAAACACCCCTTTGCAGATAGAAATTGAGCTTATGAAAACAAGCTCATACGAATCAAAAAATACATCAGCCGAACACCTTTTAACATTTTATAAGACCTTCGATGAAATAAAACACAGAAAGTTTGACGGTCTTATTATTACAGGTGCTCCTGTTGAGCAAATGGAGTTTGAAGAGGTAGAGTACTGGGATGAGCTTTGCGAGATTATGGAATGGTCCAAGAAAAATGTAACAAGTACATTCCATATTTGCTGGGGCGCTCAGGCGGGACTTTATTACCATTACGGTATAAAGAAATATCCACTGGAGAAAAAACTTTTTGGCGTGTATCCTCACTCAGTAGAGTATAAGAACTCTATTTTAATGCGTGGCTTTGACGACACATTCTATGTGCCTCACTCAAGACATACAACAATCAAGCGTGAGGATATTGAAAAAGTTTCTGAATTAAAGATTCTTTCCACATCTCCTCAGGCAGGCGTGTATGCAGTTTCCAGCAAAAACGGCAGACAGATTTTTATAACAGGTCACTCAGAATATGACCCGGGCACGCTCAAAAAAGAGTATTTGAGAGATAAAAACGCAGGTCTTCCCATAGATATTCCTGAAAACTATTTCCCGAATGACGACGAATTATTAGAACCGGTTTCAACTTGGCGAGCACACGCAAACCTTTTATATACAAACTGGCTTAATTATTTCGTGTATCAGACCACACCTTATGACATTAACGACATAAAATAACAAAAGACCGCATTTGCGGTCTTTTTTGCGTTATTCTACAAAAAGCGGCATAAAAATCCGTAATATTTTTGCAATATTCACAAAAAATCACTTGACTTTAAAAAATCACTATGTTATACTGTGATATGTAGTAGAATTATAGGTATAACTATGCTCATTTTTGGGGGAAACTATGAAATTAAAAGACGGATTTATGTTAAAAAAAATATTAGACGATTATATAGTTGTCCCCACGGGAGATAACATCGTAGACTTTGCAGTAGCGGTGTCATTAAATGAAACAGGTGCTTTTTTATGGCAACAGCTCGAAAGTGAAAAAAACATTTACGAATTGGCTGACGCTTTGGCGGCGGAGTATGATGTTACACCTGATGAGGTTATAGGTGATGTTGTGGAATTTGCTGATATGCTAAAAACACACAACTTCCTCGCGCAGTAACACCACTGCAGAAAGGCGGACACAAATGAGCAAGCAAAAGTCCGAAACCGGCAGATGGATTTTTAAGCGTATCCGCGCTTTTATGCCGTACATACTGATGCTGGTGGTATTTGTAGTTGTTATTTCATATATCAATGTACAATTTTCGCTGGTGTCTAAAAGTTTGATTGACATTGCAACAAATCAGGCAGAAGGAAGCTTGAAAACCAGCGTAATAAAGCTTGTTGTACTTTTAGTAAGTCAACTCCTTTTGCAGATTTTATACATAAGAATTCATGTGGCTGTCAGCGGAAAGCTTGCGATGGCTATCAGAACGGAGCTTTTTTATAAGCTTTTGTCCAAGGATTATAACGAAGTTTCGAAAATTCACTCGGGAGAGGTGCTAAACAGACTGGTAAGTGATGTTTCGCTTATATCCGAAAAGGTAACAGAAATCATACCCAATGTTTTTGCATTGTGTTCCACAATTCTGTTTAGTTTTATAACGCTTTATCAGCTTGACAGCCGTTTTGCGTTATTTTGCCTTTGCTTTGGGCCTGTAGTGCTGCTTGCGGCGTATATATATAAGAAGAAAATCAAAAATCTTCACCTAAAATGTCGCGAAAGTGACGGTAGGGTACGCTCACATCTTCAGGAAACAATACAGAATTTTATAGTAGTCAAGGCTTTCAGAAAAGAAAACCTGATGAAAAAAAACTCACAAAAACTTCAGTATGAAAATTATCGACTGAATGTTAAGCGCTCAACAGTTGGCATTCTCTCAAATGTACTGTTCTTTGTCGCTATGACAGTAGGCTATTATGCTGCACTTGCATGGGGAGTTTACAGACTTAGTATAGGAGACCCCACATTTACATTTGGTACACTTACAGCGATACTTGCGTTGGTGGGGCAAATACAGTCGCCATTTCGTGAGATAGCTTCGGTACTTCCTCAGATTTATATGGTACTGGCCTCAACGGAGCGTCTTATTGAAATTGATAATCTTCCCGATGATTGCGAAGGCAGAGTGATTTCAGACAAGGAAGCGCATAGCTTTACAGAGCTTACTTTTAATGATGTTGACTTCTCATACGGTGAGGTTGAGGTATTAAAGGGAGTAACCTTTACAGTTAAAAAAGGTGAGTTTGTTGCCTTGTGCGGTGTTTCCGGAGCAGGCAAGAGTACACTTTCCAAGGTTATGCTGTCAGTTGTTAAACCTGACGCCGGAAGGGCGTATATCGTAGCTAACGGTGAAAAGCTTGACTTTTGTGCACAAACGAGAAAACTGTTTTCTTATGTTCCGCAGGGTAATATGATACTTTCGGGAACAATTCGTGACAATATTACATTTTGCGACGAAAATCCCAATATTGATAAGATAATAAGTGCAGCAACTGCTGCTCAAATTATAGATGATATTAATAAAATGCCCGAAGGGTTTGATACCGTTCTGGGCGAAAAAGGTCACGGACTGTCGGAAGGTCAGGTGCAAAGACTTGCAATAGCCAGAGCACTTTACTATGACGCTCCAGTGTTACTGTTAGATGAAGCAACCTCGTCTTTGGACATTGCAACTGAGGACAGACTCCTAACAGCAATAAAAGAAATGACAGACAAAACCTGCATTATAATATCCCACAGGCGCGAAGTTATGCAGGCGTGTGACAAAACCTACATATTGCAGAATGGCTCACTTAACGAGCTTAATAATATCCCCCCCCGGACTATTATTGATCCAATCCAAGAATAAAGGAGGAAAAAAAATGGCAAAAAAGATTATGGCCTTAGTTATGGCTATCGCTTTAGTTGTATGTTTTGCTGTTAGTGCTTCTGCTGAAGTAAATGTATTTACAACAACAGAGTATGTTACTGTAGAAAATGAGCAGCAAATCAAAGTTAATGTAACTGTTACAGCTACAGAAGAAGAATTTGCAGACGGCGACAATGTAACATACTATGCTACAGCTAGCGATGGCGAAGTTCACATTGATCAGGTTGAAGTTGCAGACGGCAAAGCAGAATTTAAGTTTAATGTTGCTGATGGCAAGCTTGGCAGTGCTGTTAAAGTAGGTTACACAGGTGCAAGTGGAGCTACAGATGCAAACATCACAGGTTACACAGTAACATTAGACAATGCTCAGTCACAGGTTATACCTACAGGAGCTACAAAGGTTTCATTTAATTACACAGCTACAGCTGACATGGAATTTGAAAAAGTTACAGCTGATGGTAATGTTGAAGGTTTGGGATGTAGCTTGGATGGTACAACAATCAATGTAACATTTACAAAGATTTCTGGCAATGTAAACTTCACACTTCATGAAAAACCAGAAACTGTTCAAACAACAGTTAATCCTCAGTTCCTTGCTCACGGTGCAGTTCTTGTTAAGAAAAACACAGACTACTCTGCTGGTATCAAACAGGATGCTTACTATGGCGATAACGGTGAAGATATCGTAGACCCAAATTACAACGCTGATGAAGAAGGTAACAGAAAGCTTACAGTTATCGGTCAGGTAGCGCAGGAATCAACAGATTTCGGTATCATTATTTCTACATCTGAAATCGCAGATAAGCAGTATACAGAAGCGGAATTTAATGCGTTAAACACTGCTTCAACAAAAACATTTGCAGCTATTACCAAGGATGCTGAAGGTAAGTTCGCAGTTCAGATTATCGATACAAACAATGAAGCTACAGCTGACCTTATCAAAGCAGATACACCTTACTACACAGCTGTATACGCAAAAGATGCAAGTGGTGTATATGAAGTTCATACAAGCGGAACATCTACAGTTATGGCTGCGGCTGCAACTAATGAAAACTAAGAGGGAGGTAGAGATATAATGAAAAAATATGTAAAACCGAGCATCAATGTAATCGAATTACAGCTCAAAGAAAATATCGCTGCTGTGCCCACTACAGTTTACAAGGGTTCTTCAAGAGATAATTATGTTCAGAATTCAAAAGCTGTTCAGTTAGCTCTTTCAATAGAAGGCTCAGGTATTACCGATACAGATTACACAGTTAGCTAACTGATTTAAAATTATGTTTTATCGTATTGCAAACATTTTAATTGAAATTAAAGAGTTTGAGAACGAGTATTTAGAGCATAGATTAAGTGCCTACCTGGACCCAGGTAGGCACCCTATGCCTGATATTTGTGTCTCATTTAAGGAAAATAACAACATCACAGTTCCGAAAGGTAAGGATTACCACCGACTGGATGCTTGGTATTGGGTTGACAGAAATGATGAGGGGTACTCTGCTATTAAGCAGGGTTCAAAGACACGCATAAACCTCAACCGCATGGACTTTGATAAGGCATGCAAAAACATATCTATAGAATATGTAGATATTAAAGATTATTATAAAGACCTTACGACAGACCGCGTGCTGCATATGATTTTAGGCGAGGCGTTTGCCTTTTGCCAGACAAATTATGGACAGACAGTGCTTCATTCTGCAGCAGCTTCATATAAAGGACAGGCGATTTTATTTTCTGCGCCTTCCGAAACCGGAAAATCAACACACACATCTTTGTGGAAGAAGTTCTACAGTGACGATGTTGTGTTATTTAATGATGACACACCTGTTATTTTTGAACAGGATGGACAACTTTATTCCTGTGGAACACCTTGGAGTGGCAAAACGGAAATTAATGAAAATGTGCATTTTCCCCTTGCCGCCATTGTGTTTTTAAAACAGGGCAAGGAAAATTTTATACGCCCGCTTTCTACAGTTGAGTCAGTTATAAAACTTCTTAACGAAACTAAAAAGCCGGTGTTTGAACATTTAATGGATAAACATATGGAAATTATTTCGAACATTATCAGAAAAACGCCTATTTATGAGCTTACATGCAACATATCAAAAGAGGCAGTTGATTTGGTGAAGGATACAGTATTTCCCGAAGAGAAAAAGTCGTAATTATACGACGGATAGGAGTTATCTATGAAGAAGATTTTATCATTGGTACTTTGTTTATGTATGTTTATGTCTCTGGGCTTAGGCGTAACAGCTGCAGGTTTCAGCGATTTATCATCTGATCATTGGGCATACAGCAATATTCAGACATTGGTGAATGAGGGAACAATTAACGGTTATGAGGACAGTACATTTAAACCCTCCAAAACAGTTACCCGTGCTGAATTTGCCAAGATGATTGGTAAATGGAATCAGCAATATACAGGTTCATATAGTGACCTTTCAGAAAACCATTGGGCATACGAATACATAATGTGGTCAGGTCTTGAGTCAGTTGGCTCTATGATATATCCTGATGCAGAAATAAAAAGAGGAGATGTTATAAATCTAATCTGGAAGAGAAACGGTTCTCCCAAGCACGACGCCGCTCCTTCTGCTATTACAAAGCAGGGTACAAATCCTGATGCTGCGTCATGGGCATACACAATCGGTCTTATGAAGGGTGATGATGGTCTTAACCTGCGTCTTGACAGCTCATTGACAAGAGCAGAGGCAGCAACTCTCATTATCCGCTCGCGAGAAGTGGTGGCAGCCAATGCAACAAATAACTTTATTGATGTTGTTGACGAAGAATTATTAAAAAGAGTTTATAATACCTTGAACCTCTTAGGAGAAGAATACGACGCAGACAGCGTTTTAACATACGCAGAGCTTGCAAGAATGGCAATTGTTTTTGCGGCAGATGGCGGAGCGATTCATATAAACAGTAACGACCAGACGACAAGCGACAACAAGCCAGTTGAACACTTTGACCATAAATATACAAAGGAATTTTTCGTACTTTGTCAGAAGGTGTGGGGCGAGGATTTTTACACTGCAAAAAATGCTGATTCAAAGGCAACCCTGCAGGATGCGGTAGGTGCTATTATGTACGGTTTTGTCCGTCGCGGCACTGCGCCCTTTGATATGGGTAAAAAGGATGATTATTATTCTGATTGCAAAAACATAAGCAATACAGTTTATGAAAATATGTTTTTGACCTATGCAAAGACTCACGGTATCAAGCTTTATGCAAATGGCAAATTAGGAGCAGATGAACACGCTTCTGTTAAGAAATATTCAGCGCTGCTTTTACAGTATAATGAAGTTATGGGTTTGGCAACAGCCTACAATAACGGAACAAAGACGAATATAAAATATAACACATATTTATCAGGTTATCCCGGAAATTACAATGACTTTTACAATATTGTTAGTGGAATTCCTAATGGTGTTTATAATCTGAAAAAATCAGGCGTTTCGGCTAAGAATTTTTATAATGCTGCCAATCAGTGTGCTTTTGTATATAGCGCATACTTAGCGGAAGTGAAGAGTTATGTGTTGAAGAATTCAGGATATTCGGTTAACTATACATTCTATCCTTCGGCTACATTTGAACAAAACAACAGAATTCTGTTTACTGCAAAGATTTCTTTAACTAACAAGGACGGAAATGTAAGTGTTCCTGTAAGCGATATTTTTGGGGATATGATTAAAAATCCTATAGATAAAGCTGTTAAACCTGGTAGTGAATTTTATGTAGTGTTTGAAACATATGAACCACTTATGGATATATATTTACCTAGAAGCAATGCATATGTAAAGGCAGTATTTGTTGGTTAATTAAAATTATAATATAACTCGATTTAAGGAGAAAATACCAGTGGATAGACAAATTAACTTAATGGATTTATTAAAACTTTATATGAAGCGTTGGTGGTGTTTGGTTCTTGCCATCATCATAGGCGGTGCAATTGCAGGTGCTTACACAAAGGTTTTTGTAACACCTATGTACACATCATACGGTACACTTTTTACCGATAATGAAAACGACAACGGAGTAGTACAGAGTAACGCGGGCAGTATCAGTTTGAATACTGTTATGGTACAGAAGGAACTTGTTTCCACATATGCTGAAGTATTGTCCAGTAATACATTTTTGAATAAAGTAGCATTAGAAACACAGAAGAGAGGCTTGCCTTATTCTGGCGGT
Source organism: Clostridia bacterium (assembly GCA_017629115.1). Classification (GTDB taxonomy): domain Bacteria; phylum Bacillota; class Clostridia; order UBA1381; family UBA9506; genus Congzhengia. The sequence continues at coordinate 7,681 of JAGBXV010000081.1, forward strand.
CAGATTCTTTCTATGTTGTCTATGTCAGACAAAAACGAAACACAGATATTGGTAATTGAGGTAACATCGCCTCTTCCTGAGCATTCGTTTATTATTGCACAGGAAATTATCAATATGGCACCCGCTCAGATTGAAGAAATTGTAAAGGGTGGTAGCGTTAAGAAGTTAGACGAACCTGTTATGTCAAGAGTACCTTCTTCTCCCAATACAATGAGAAATATTGAAGTAGGTATGTTTATAGGTCTTCTTATAAGCTTGATGATAGTATTTGCTATAGAAATGCTTGACAACAAGGTTAAAGATGCAGATGCAATTGCAGATACATTTAAGTATCCCATCTTGGGTGAGGTTCCGTATTTTACAAACACTTCCAAAAAAGATGTAAGAAAAAGGAAAAAAACCCCGTCTAAACCTGTGGAACAGAGCGCATAGTTTTAGAGTAAAAAACAAATTAAAATAGAGGGATATATAATGTTTTTTAAAAATTTACTTTCAACAGATGACCCTAGACAAATTAAAGATATAACACGAATTTCAGAAAGCTTTAAAAATATAAGAGCAAATATGATGTTTGCGTTGGCGGGCACCAAGGACGAGTGCAAAATCATTCTTTTTACCAGCGCTGAACAGGGCGACGGCAAAAGTACAACTTGTATTAATGTTGCAGCAGCTTACGCTGATTCTAATGCTAGAGTATTGATAATTGACGCCGACCTTCGTAGACCAAAAATAGCCCGTTATACAAACACCGACAGAAAAGCAACAGGTCTTTCTGATTACCTTGGCGGTTTTTGCACTTTAGAGGAAGCTATTGTAAGACCTGAAGGCTTGAATTTTGATTGTCTTTTCTCAGGTAGAGTTCCGCCCAACCCATCAGAACTTCTGATGATTGACAAGGTTGAGTCTATGATGAAGGAACTTTCTGAAAAGTATGACTATATTTTCATCGATACACCGCCTATAGGTATTGTTTCAGAAACAATTTACCTCACACAGTTTGTTACAGGTGTCGTAGTAGTTGTTAAAAAAGATAGCTCGCACTTTAAGGCAGTTCAGGAGTCTATTTCACTTCTTGAATTTGCAAAGGCCAATATCTTAGGCTTTGTATTCAATGATGCATTTGATGCAAAATCAAAGAAATACTACTATAAGAGAAGAAGATATTATTATTACGAGTAATTTTAAGCCGCGCATTGTATGTGCGGCTTAAATTGTATATGTGAGGTTAGTATGATTAAAAAGATTATTTTATGGATTGCGGTTATTGCTTTGTCTCTGACCATATTTGATTTTTCAGCAAAACCTGCTGCCGAATCTGCAGGCATTAGCAGTCAGATAGCAGAAAAAGTAATCGAATTTGCTGAAAAAGTAGTTAAGATAGACGATTATCAAAGAGAGGGTGTACTATACACAATGCACTTACTTATAAGAAAAGGCGCACATTTTCTGGAATTTGCATTGCTTTCAATATTAGTATTTTTCTTGGCAAAAAGCTATAAGCTTTCAAAAAAAATCAGTATAATTATCGCTTTAGGCTACTGCTTGGCTTTTGCTGCAAGTGATGAATTTCATCAACTGTTTGTCAGTGGAAGAAGCGGGCAGATAAGCGATGTATTGTTAGATTTTTGCGGAGCGCTTTTCGGTGCTTTGATATGTTATTTAATAGTGAAAATTGGCGAAAAAAAGAAAAACAAAGCATAATTTTAACAATTTGTTCATATCAGTGTAAAAAATATGGTTTATCATAATATTGTAAAGTACTTATGGAGGTAAATCTAATGAATGATTTTGAACGAAAATTTGATAGCAACGAAGAGCTTTCAGATATAGAAACTGACATTGAGAATTCGAACGAAATAGAAGATGAATCAGAGTTTTTTGATTTAGACGATGCAGAATATAACTCTGCAATGAGCGGTACGGTGTCAGACAAAAATGCCTTATCAATATATAAGCCCAAAGTGAAAAAGGTAAGACATAAGGGAACCTTGTTGGTTGCAGTCATCAGCTCAGTAATCACGGCAGTTATTTGTTGTAGCGTTTTTACATTTGTTGTGCTGAATATGAATACAACTGTAAAAAACCAAAATGTTCCTACCGGAAGCAAGCTTTCTGTTTCCAAAAATAATGGCAACAACAGCGTTACACAAACTGTAGTAAGCGACACAGGCATGACATTGATGTCAGTTCCTGACATATACAACACGGTTTCGCCTGCTGTTGTAAGTGTTTTGTGCACTGCTCAGGGAGGTTACGGCAATGCAGCCACCAGTAGCGGTTCAGGTGTAATACTTACGGCAGACGGTTATATTGCAACAAACAACCATGTTATAGACGGCGCATCAATTATTACTGTTAAAACCATAGCAGGACAAAGTTTTGACGCAACAGTTGTAGGTAAGGACGAAAGAACAGATCTTGCGGTGTTAAAGGTATCCGCTCAGCAGGAATTACCATATGCAGAGATTGGTGATTCTTCCAGCTTGCGAGTGGGAGATATGGCTTTAGCAATAGGAAATCCCCTTCGTGAAGAGCTTGTTAGCACACTTACAGTTGGATATATCAGTGCTATAGACAGAACTATGGTTATTGATCAAAGACAGATGACTATGATTCAGACAGACGCAGCTATTAACCCAGGTAATTCCGGCGGTGCGCTTATTAATATGTACGGTCAGGTAATAGGTATTACAACAGCAAAATCTACAGGCTACGATGTTGAGGGCTTAGGCTTTGCAATTCCTATGAACGAAGCAGTTCCTGTGATTGAATCAATAATTCAAAACGGCTATGTTACCGGAAGACCATTAGTCGGTATTACAGGAATTGATATAACCGAGGCAATTTCAGAGGCTAATGACATTCCCCGTGGCGTATATGTTAATTCCGTAATTGAAGGTGGCGCTGCTGATAATGCAGGCATCAAAAAAGGTGATATTATAATTAAGTGCGACGGAAAAGAAGTAAAGTCAGTAGATGATATAAACGAAATCCGTGATGACCATATGGTTGGTGACAAAATAGAGTTTGTAGTTTCCCGTAACGGTAAGGAAATCAAATGTAGTGTAAAATTGCAGGAGGAAAAACCCTCAGAAAAAATTGAAAACACACCAAGTAACGATGGTGGAAAAAATCCATATTCAGACTTTTTCTCATATTTTGGTTGGTAAAAACATTCCTTTTTTTAAATATCTTATCCCCGAAAAAGGCGGTGGCAGTATAACTGTCGCTGCCTTTTTTGAGTGTTATTTTCCTTGACAAAGAAAAACTAATGGAGTATAATGATTTTGATATTATGTGTCATAAAAGCGTTGGATTTTAAAATTTAGTGAGGCGTAGATATGGTATCTTTAAAGAAAAAATCACAGCAGAATAATGACGGATTAAAAATTATAATTGTAGGTTGCGGTAAGGTAGGAAGCACCCTTGTTTCTCGTTTGTGCGAGGAGGGTCACGACATTACCGTTATAGATAGAGACCGAGAAGTTGTAAGCGATATGTGCGAAACATATGATGTTTTGGGTATTGTGGGCAACGGCTCGAGTTATAAAGTTCAGATGGATGCCGGAATTGAAAGTGCAAACCTGTTAATTGCAGTTACAGATTCCGATGAATTAAACATTCTTTGCTGTACACTGGCAAAAAAAGTAGGTAATTGCTCCACTGTAGCAAGGGTAAGAAATCCTGATTATAGTGACGAGCTTCTTTACCTGCGTGAAAAATTAGGCCTTTCTATTACGCTCAATCCGGAGCTTGAAACAGCAAACGAAATAGCAAGACTTTTAAAATTTCCCTCTGCATTGTCAATAAACGCATTTGCCAGAGGTCAGGTTGAAATGATTACATTCAAAATACCTGATGATAATATGATTTGCGGAATGCACCTTTATGAACTGCAGCAACAGTTTCCCTTTCAGGTGCTCATTTGTGCAGTAGAGCGTGACGGTGTTTTGACTATACCAAACGGTTCATTTATATTGCAGGCCGGTGATGTGGTTTCGTATGTTTCTACAGTTAAAAATGCTCACAGCTTTTTCAAAAAATTAGGCCTTAAAACTCACAGAGTGTCTGACGCTTTCATTGTAGGTGGTGGCAAAACCTCATACTACCTTGCAAAGCAGCTTATCGAAATGGGCATACAGGTTAAAATCGTAGAACGAGATATTAAAAGATGTGAGGAACTTAGCCTCCTTTTGGACAAGGCTATGATAATATGCGGCGACGGAAGTGATGAAAAGCTTCTGGCACGCGAAGGATTTTTTGAGGCGGAATCTTTCATACCCCTGACAGGTATGGACGAGGAAAATATACTCCTTACGCTTCACGCAAAAAGAAGTCCCAATACAAAAGTTATTACCAAGGTGAACAGAATCACATTTAATAAGGTTATTGACAGTTTAGAGCTTGGCAGCGTAGTATATCCTAAGTATATAACGGCAGAAACTATAATTGCTTATGTACGCGCTAAGAAAAATTCTATCGGTAGTAATGTGGAAACTCTTTACCATATTTTTGGTGACAGAGCAGAGGCTATAGAGTTTAAAATCCAAGGTGGTTCGCCTGTGGTGGGAATTCCCCTTAAGGACTTAAGATTAAAGAAAAATCTTCTTATTGCATGCATTACACGAGGGGGTAAAGTAATCATTCCCGGTGGTAATGACACGATAGAAGTAGGCGATAGAGTAGTAATCGTAACAATGGAAAGCGGTTTTAAAGATGTTGCCGATGTTTTGAACGAGGGATAACATATGAACAGAAAAGCAATACTTTATATTTTAGGTTGGGTTCTTAATATCGATGGCGCATTTATGATTCTTCCATTCCTCGTTTCTTTGCTTTATCAGGAGGAACAGGGCTGGTCGTTTTTGATTGTTGCGGCGATATGCATTGCCGCAGGAACGCTGCTCGTATTAAAAAAGCCTAAGAATATGGTTATATATGAAAAAGAGGGCTTTGTAATTGTTGCATTTTCGTGGATACTGTTCAGTCTTTTTGGTTGTTTGCCATTTGTTATAAATGGTGATATTCCGGACTTTACAAATGCGCTTTTTGAGACTGTATCGGGTTTTACAACAACAGGTGCAAGTATTCTGACTAATATTGAAGTATTATCGCACGCCAGTCTTTTTTGGCGCAGTTTCAGCAACTGGATAGGTGGCATGGGTGTGCTTGTATTTTTGCTTGCAGTAATGCCTATGAAGGGTGGCGGCTCACAGATACACATTATGAGGGCGGAAAGCCCTGGTCCGATTGTGGACAGACTTGTGCCCAAAATAAAAAACACAGCGTCGATTCTTTATATTATGTATATCGTTTTGACTGTTATAGAATTTATAATGCTGGTTGCAGGTGGAATGTCCGCGTTTGAGGCGATTTGTGCATCGTTCAGTACGGCGGGTACAGGCGGATTTGCTATAAAAAATGACAGCTTTATGAGCTATTCGCCATATATTCAGTGGGTTGTAGCTGTATTTATGATGCTTTTCGGCATCAATTTTGGCGCGTACTTTTTGCTCACAATAAGACGATTCAAAGAGGCTTTTCGTTATGAAGAAGCAAGAGGTTATATCTTTATAATCCTTGCGGCAACGGCAATCATAGCATGGAGATTGATTCCTCAGGGAATGGGGATTGAAGAAACTTTACGACACTCGTTTTTCCAGGTGTCATCCATAATTACCACAACAGGCTTTGTTACGGCAAACTTTGATTTATGGCCTCAGGCGGCTAAGGTTATACTGGTGCTTTTAATGTTTATTGGTGCTTGCGCAGGTAGTACCGGCGGTGGTATTAAAGTATCCCGAGTAATGATTCTGGCAAAAACTGTTAAGAAAGAAATAATGATATATATACACCCCAACAGTGTAAAGAAAATCAAAATGGAAGGAAAGCAGGTATCACACGAAACCCTCCGTGCCACGAATGTGTTCTTTATAACATATATACTTATATTTGTGGCATCGGTATTTTTGCTATCCTTTGAAGACCACTCTTTAGAAACAAGCTTTACAGCAGTAGTGGCAACATTCAATAACATAGGTCCGGGTCTTGCAGAGGTTGGGCCTGTGGGTAATTTTTCAGGGTTTACAAATTTTTCAAAGTATGTTATGATATTTGATATGCTGGCGGGCAGGCTTGAGCTTTATCCCATACTTATGATTTTCCATATGGGTATGTGGAAATCAGCAATTGTCCCTCCTATAAAGAGAAGAATGGTACTAAGAAGAAAATAGTTTTACGGTGTAAGTATGCCAGAACGCAAAATATACAAATTAAAAGGCACTCATATGAGTGCCTTTTGTTTTTATTCATCTGAATTGTCATCAGTTCGTGTTGTTACCCAATCCGTGATAAGCTTAAAAATATTTGCAGAAACTGCCACCTGCAATACCAAGTCCTCCAGTTTTTCTTCGGTACTGTCCTCATCAGTCAGAAAGCGTTTTGCTACATCGTAAATCTGGTCTGTAACAAAAGAGTAGGCCTTTGAATGGTTAATTACAAAAGAATTATAAATCCTTTTTAATTCTTCGTTCTCAAGGTCAGGTGGTATTATTGAAGAAATGGTGGACATACTGAGTGTCTGCTTGAGAATACACACCATAACAAGGTAAGCAAGGTGTTTGCGTGAATATTTTTTCTTTACAGGTGCGGGAATGGTCTTTAGCTTAACATAGTTATTAACCATAGTTGAGGTGATTTGCATATCTCCTTTGGGAGCTATAAAAATACCCAAATACTCGTTAAGAAGCGCCACTACCTGGTCCATATATAATTCTATAGAGGGAAAATCACTCCATGCGGGAAGTGAAAATTCTTTAAGGTATTTTTCGCCTTCGGAAAATACGCCCTCCAGTTTTTCTTTCGATAAATTCATGTCAATCATCTCCTGTCACAATTCTACCACAAAGAGTTTCAAAAATCAAGATATATAATCTTAAATATTATGTGAACGATTCAGTAAATCACTTGACAAGATTTGGTTTATGTGATAACATAGTATCAAATACTAAATGCAGGAGGCATATTATGTCATTCAAAGTTTTAACAGACGCATCGTGTAATTTAAGTTTAGATATGTTAAATGATTTAGGTGTTGTTTACAGATCGCTGACACTCGTTATGGACGGTCAGGAAATAAACAATTATTTAACAGATGAAAAGTTTAGTTTTAAAGGCTTTTATGACAGATTAAGAAACAAGGACCACATTAAGACTTCTTTGTTGAATGTAGCTGAATTCAAGGAAATGTACGAAGAAGTTCTCAGTGGAGGGGATGACATTTTAGCTATTCTTATATCCAGTGGTATCAGTGGTACATATCAGGCGGCAAAGCTTGCGGCTGATGACCTGCGTGAAAAGTATCCCGAAAGAAAAATCGTTGTAATTGATTCGTTGGCGGCATCTATCGGTCACGGACTTTTGGTTTACTATGCAGCTAAGATGCAGCAGGAGGGTAAAACCTTAGAAGAAACAGAAAAGTTTATTTTGGAGAACCGTTTAAGACTTGTGCACAAATTCACAGTTGATGATTTGTTCTTCTTAAAGCGTGGCGGCAGACTCTCAGGCGGTGTAGCTATCATCGGCACAATTTTGCAGATTAAGCCCGTGCTTCATGTGGACAATGACGGAAAACTTGTAAGCCAGTCAAAGGTAAATGGCAGAAAGAAATCAATCAACGCACTTTTTGACAGTATGAAGGACAATGTGATTGACCCTGAAAATCAGGTTATGGCAATATGCCATGGCGATTGCCTTGCAGATGCTGAATACCTTGCTGAAAAAGTTAAGAAAGAGTACGGCGTAAAAGAAGTTATCATCAATTACTGTGACCCTGTAATTGCAGCTCATGCAGGTCCCGGAGTACTCGCGTTGTTCTATCTTGGAAAAGAAAGATAAATAAACTAAGACCGACTGTTTTATAGTCGGTCTTTTTTGTTTTTACATATATTAAGGAAAAAACTCTTTACAAAATTGAATTTTTGTAGTATTTTAATATATGGGTGAGTGAAAATGAGACAAAAAGACAGCAAATGCATAGTAACAGATTTGGATTGCTGGTTGTGGCTATCGTTAAAGAAGGGTATGAACGCTTCGAAGATAGATAGACTCATTAAACTCTTTAAGACACCAAGGAATATTTACAATATGTCAAAGGATGAGCTGTCGCAGGTAAAGGCGTTTGACAAACGCACGGTTTTGGCGCTTTCGGACAAAAACCTTCAAAGAGTAACGGATGTAAAGGGTAAGTGTAAAGCCTACGACATCAATATTCTTACATACGACAGCCCGTACTATCCCGATAATTTGCGGCGTATAGATGCCCCTCCATATGTACTTTATACAAGAAGCGCCAAAAAGATAAATCTTAACGAGTATGTTCGCATAGCAATGGTAGGTAACAGAAAGGCAACTGAGTACGGAACTGCTATGGCTAAAAAGTTTGCTTATGAGTTGGCAAGCAACGATGTAGTTGTTGTCAGCGGTATGGCAGACGGTATTGACGGTGCATCTCACAGGGGAGCAATAGACGCAGGCGGCATAACAGTTGCGGTGTTGGGTTGCGGTCCGGACAGACCATATCCATATTTTCACAAAGAGTTGATGCAAAAAATAATAGAAACGGGCATGGTGATTTCTGAGTACCCACCGGGAGATGGACCTGAAAGGTGGCACTTTCCTGAAAGAAACAGAATTATCAGCGGTCTTTCTCTCGGAACTTTGGTAGTGGAAGCACCAAAACGAAGTGGCTCACTCATTACAGCGAATTACGCAATAGACCAGGGCAGAGGCTTGTTTGCCGTTCCTGCGGACATAACAAAAGTTAGTAGTGAAGGAACAAACAATCTTTTGAAAGAATATGCTATTGCGGTAACTTCCGCCCGTGATATATTTAATTATTATTCCTTTGATTATTCAGATATAGCCAACATCAAAAAACTCAGAAAAGAAAAAGGGATGGCTGTTGAAACTGAGTATAAAGAAGCAGAAAAGAAAAAAATATCCAAAGAAGAAATGTATAAGGATTTAACCGAGGATGAAAAGCATATAATAAATAAGCTGAGCGACACACCTGTGAGCTTCGATGAAATTTTATCATCAACAGGAATTGCTGCAGACAAGCTTACTTCGTTAATAACAATGCTTGAAATAAAGGGTAAAATCAAAACCCACCCGGGTAAAAATTTTACTTTAAATACCTGAAGATAGGAGAAAAATAATGGCAAACAATCTTGTTATAGTTGAGTCACCTGCCAAGGCGAAAACAATAAAGCAATATTTAGGCAAATCCTATAATGTAATTGCATCTATGGGTCATGTGAGAGATTTACCCAAAAGTCAGTTGGGCATAGATGTGGATAACGATTTTGAGCCTAAATATATAACAATAAGAGGCAAGGGCGATTTGATTTCTAAATTAAAAAAAGATGCCAAAGCTGCCAAAAAAGTATACCTTGCAACTGACCCTGATCGCGAAGGTGAGGCAATTTCGTGGCATTTGGCACAACTTTTGGAAATAGACGATCAGTCAAAATGCCGTATAACATTTAACGAAATAACAAAGAACGCAGTAACAACTGCAATCAAAGAGCCCAGAGCTATAGATATTGACCTTGTAAATTCACAGCAGGCAAGACGAGCTCTTGACCGTATTGTGGGCTATAAAATAAGCCCCATTTTATGGCGCAAGGTAAAAAAAGGTTTGAGTGCCGGCAGAGTTCAGTCTGTAGCTACAAGAATGATTGTAGACAGAGAGCGTGAAATAGAAAACTTCAACCCTGAAGAATACTGGACATTGGGCGCAGTTTTAAAGAACGCTCAGGATGCAGAATTCGCAGCGTCATTAGTTACAAAAAACGGCAAGAAAATAAAACCCTCATCAGAAGTTGAGGTTTTAAAAATTACAGACGAATTAAAAAATGAAAGCTTTGTTGTAGAGGACATAAAGACAGGCGAGAAAAAGAGAAATCCCGCACCTCCTTTTACAACAAGTACACTCCAGCAGGAAGCATCCCGTAAACTTAATTATACAGTTAAGAAAACAATGGTTGCAGCCCAAAAACTTTACGAAGGTGTGGCAGTTAAAGGACACGGCACAATCGGTCTTATCACATATATGAGAACAGACTCACTCCGTATTTCAACAGATGCCATTGCCGATGCAAGAGGTTTTATAGGGGACAAATACGGTAAGAATTTATTGCCCGATAAACCCAATGTATACAAGACAAAAAACAGTGCTCAGGACGCGCACGAAGCTATCCGTCCCACCTATGTTTCTATCACGCCGGCGGAGTTAAAAGACCAGCTCCCCAGTGATATGTATAAAACATACAAGCTTATTTGGGAAAGATTTGTAGCATCTCAGATGAAACCTGCTATTTACGAAACTGCTACTGTTGACATCAAAGCAGGTTCATATGGTTTCCGTGAAAGTGGTTCAAAACTTGTTTTCAAAGGTTATATGAGTGTTTATGTTGAGGGTAATGATGAAGGTGCTACAGAAAAGGATAACATCCTACCTCATCTTGAAAAGAATGAAAAATTAGCACTTGTTGATTTGAAGAAGGAGCAGCACTTTACACAGCCTCCTATGCGTTATACCGAAGCGTCGCTAATCAAGGCTATGGAAGAAAAAGGTATTGGTCGCCCCAGTACCTACGCTCCCACAATAACCACAATCACCGCTCGCGGATATGTAGGCAGGGACAAAAAACAGCTTGTTCCTACAGAGCTTGGTTCAGTTGTAACTGATATTTTAGTTGAGCATTTTCCTGACATTGCCGGTGCAGAATTCACTGCCGAAATGGAAGAAAGACTTGATGAAATAGAAAGTGGTAATGTGGATTGGGTTGCTATACTTTCAGATTTTTACGGTCCTTTTGCTGAAAATTTGAAAAAAGCCGACACATCTATAGACAAAGTTAAAATTGCCGACGAAGAATCAGATGTAATTTGCGAAAAGTGTGGACGCACAATGGTTTACAAAATGGGCAGATTCGGGAAATTCCTGGCTTGCCCCGGATTTCCATCTTGCAGAAATGCAAAACCCATAGTAAAGGAAACTGGTGTTGACTGTCCTAAATGCGGAAAGAAAATCTTGGAGAAAAAGTCGAAAACAGGCAAAGTTTATTACGGCTGTGAGGATAATCCCAAGTGTGACTTTATGAGCTGGGATGCACCAGTAAAAGGTGAAAAATGCCCCGAATGCGGCGGAATATTAGTAAAGAAAAAAGGAAAGCGTGCAAGCGTTGTTTGCATTAATCCCGAGTGCGGATATAAAAAATAAATCAAAGAGGTGAGCGCATGGAAACGATAATTGAAAAATTAGCACATACCCATGACCTTGCCGATTCAGAACTTAAAACACTTATAGAAACAGACAAATTTGACAAAGAGCTTTTTTCAACAGCGGATGCCGTGCGCCGTCAGGCGTACGGCACCGATGTGTATATAAGGGGTCTTATAGAATTCACAAACTTTTGCAAGCGAAACTGCTACTACTGTGGAATACGCCGTGACAATTGCAACGCCCAGCGGTACAGACTCACAAAGGATGAGATTCTTGAGTGTTGTGACACGGGATATTCGCTTGGTTTTCGTACTTTTGTGTTGCAGGGCGGTGAGGATGAATACTTTACAGACGAAGTGATGTGCGATATTGTAAGTGCTATTAAAACCAATCACCCTGATTGCGTCATAACCCTTTCGATAGGTGAAAGGAGCTATGAAACATACCAAAAATTACGAATTGCCGGTGCAGACAGATACCTTTTGCGCCACGAAACGGCAACGGAGGAACACTACGAAAAGCTCCATCCCAAAAGCTCAAAGCTTATCATACGAAAAAAATGCCTTTATGATTTAAAACAATTGGGTTATCAGGTAGGTTCCGGTTTTATGATTGGTTCACCCTACCAGACTACCGAAAATATTATTTCGGACTTGCGCTTCTTACAGGAACTCAAACCTCATATGATAGGTATAGGCCCGTTTATTTCACACGGTGACACGCCCTTTGCCAACGAACCTTCAGGCACTTTTGAGATGACTGTCCGTATGATTTCTATATTGCGGCTTATGTTTCCTGAAAGTCTGATACCTGCTACCACTGCCTTGGGTACAATTAAAAAAGGCGGCAGGGAATTTGGTTTATCTGTGGGCGCAAATGTAGTTATGCCTAATTTGTCGCCAAAGTCTGTAAGAAAAAAATATTCCATATATAAAGATAAAATCTGCACTGACGAGGAAGCGGCTGAAGGCGTAGCGAAGCTGCGCAAAAGTGTGGAAAAAGCAGGATATAATGTAGTGACCCACATTGGACACGCAAAATCTTATATATCAAATAAAGGAGAAAGCGATGCTTAAAAGAATGACACTCATTGCACTTTCGGCAGTACTTATGCTATCTGTTGCCGCTTGTGGTAAGAATATTAAAAACAAAGAATCGGTTTCGGTTAAAGAATCTGAACTTTACAGCAACTACCAGTTGGACGAAACGGCACTAAAAGAAAGTCCGGAATTTGAACAGGGCGGCGTAAAAGTCACAATGACCGGCATCACATATGAGGATGTTATAACAAAGTTTAACTATCATATCAAAAATGATACAGATAAAAAAATCAAGGTTGTAACCACAGACCTTTCTGTTAACGGTCTTATGTGCACCGATGCTATGATGATAGACATAGATGCAAAAAGCGAAAAGGATAGCTTCATAGAAATCAGCAATGAATGGTTCGCAGAGCTCAACATAAAAACGGTCAAGGACATTGAATTTGTAATAAGAGTTTTAGACGAAAATGCGGAGGAAATTATAAAATCCGATGTGTTAAAGGCAAAGACCGATGCGTCCAAAAAGTATAAACAGCAGTACGATAATGAAGGCGTTGTAATTTATAAAAAGGGCGGCATAGTGTTAGCGGCTCGTGAACTCAAAAAGAGCAAGTTATCCAACGATATGGAGCTTACATTCTATGTTGAAAACAACACCGACCAGGCTTTTTCTATTATGGCAAACGAAGTATCTGTAAACGGTACACCTGTTAATCCCACATTTGTAATAACTGTTGGCGCTCACAAAAAAGCCGTCGATTCCATGCTTTTCCACGAAGCTGACTTATCAGAGGGACGAATTACGGAATTTAAAACAGTGAAGGCATCATTCAGAGCCATAAACGATAACCTTGAAACAGTGTTTGAAACAAAGGTTGTAGAAATCCCTATACAGTAAACATATAATTTCTGCTTACGGCATAAAATTTAAATAGCATTTATGCGGAGGCGGGAAAGTGAAAAGAAAACAACAATTTATAAAAAATGCAGTAATTCTCACCGCAGTTTCGCTTTTTATGCGAGCGGTGAGTTTTTCTTTTAATGTGTATGCGGCAAATAAAATAGGCGCATCGGGTATGGGACTTTTTGCGCTGATTATGTCTGTTTATAATTTTGGAGTAACCTTTGCAGCATCAGGTATAAATCTGGCATCTACAAAAATTATATCAGAAGAAATTGCCCAGGGAAGAAGTAAGCGCACGGCAGTGAGAAGGTGCGTACTGTATGCGCTGTTTTTTGGTAGTGTTGCGTTGTTGCTTATATATTTTGGAGCGCCGTTTTTTGCAGAGTTAATAGTTGGGGACAATCGCATCAAGCTTCCTCTTAAAATACTTTCGGTGTCTTTGCCTTGTGTTGCAGTTTCCTTTGCGTTGGGCGGCTATTTTACAGCTACAGGCAGAGTTTATAAAAACTCGTTGGTGCAAGTTACTGAACAACTGGTAAAAATTTTTGGTGCTGTGATTTTGCTTGGTATGTTACCGCAAATAGATGCCCAAACTGCGTGTATAGCCTTAGTAGCAAGCAACACAATAGCCGAGGTAATTTCATTTACCCTGCTGTTTATTGTATATAAATTTGACATAAGAGGCGAAAACAAAGCGTCGTCTCCTGACTTAAGCAAACGAGTTTTAAGATACGGTCTTCCTGTTGCGGCAAGTGCATACATACGCTCAGCATTAACAACCTTTGAACACACGCTTATCCCGAAAGCATTGACGCTATTTAGCGGCCTGAAGGAAACTGCTCTGGCGGCTTATGGAGTGGTGCACGGGATGGTAATGCCCCTGATTTTACTGCCTTCGGGTGTGGTAAATTCGGTTTCCACCTTGCTTGTACCCGAAATAACAATGCTAAATAAACTAAACAACCACAAAAAAATAGACAATATTATCGAGCGAACCCTTTCCCTTACCCTGATATTTTCCGTGGGGGCGGCAGGGATTATGTACTTTTTTGCAGAAGAAATAGGAGGGCTTTTTTATAAAAATCCTCGGGCTGCATATTACTTGCAAATGATTGCGCCCGTTGTTGCAATTATGTATTCTGACGGTGTGGTGGATGCAGTATTAAAAGGTCTTAATCAGGAGGTATATGCAATGCGCTATGACATAGTGCTTTCTGCTGTTTCCATAATACTTATTAACACCTTAATTCCTCAAAAAGGAGTGGAAGGTTATGTGGCAATAATATATATTTCCGAAATGATGAATTCCTACCTTAGTATAAACAGACTTATGGAGGTTTCAGATTTTGAAATAAAACCTTTTTCGTGGACGGCTGTGCCTGCCTTGGGGGTGTTTGCGGCGTCTTATTTTGCAAAAAGTATGTTTTCTGGAATGTACAGTGTCTTGTGCGCTATAGTCTTATACGCATTGGTTATGTTTGTGTATCGGGGGAAATCCTGCACTTTACAAAAAGTAAGGTTTATGGTAAAATATAAAGCATAAATGTTGTACTCTGAGGAGGAAAAAATAATGCAGGATTTTATATATTACGCACCTACCAAGGTTTACTTTGGCAAAGGTAAAGAAAATGAAGTTGGTAATATAATTACTGATTTAGGTTATAAAACAATTATGATGCAATACGGTCGTGACAGCATCAAAAAAAGCGGTCTTTATGATCGTGTAATGGCATCTTTAACAAATAGCGGAATTAAAGTGATTGAAATGGGTGGAGTAGAACCGAACCCGAAACTTTCGTTTGTGCGTGAGGCTGTAAAAGTTGCCCGTGAAAATAATGTGGAAATGATTCTGGCTGTAGGTGGCGGAAGTGTATTGGATTCGTCCAAGGTTACAGCCGCAGGTGCTAAAAATGACTGCGATGTATGGGATTTTATTCTCCGCAAGGAAACCCCTCAGGATGCACTTCCTGTGGGATGCATTTTGACTATATCTGCAGCAGGCAGTGAAATGAGCTCATCCTCGGTAATAACCGATACAGAAACAAATATGAAACGAGGCTACAACACTGATTTTAACAGATGTAAGTTTGCAATATGTAATCCTGAGCTAACCTACACAGTAAGCAAATATCAGACCTCTTGCGGAATTGTAGATATAATGGCACACACAATGGAAAGATACTTTACAGTTTGTGAGCCTACTGACCTGACCGACAGAATTGCCGAAAGCGTATTAAAGTCGGTAATCACAGCAGGCAAAACACTACTGACAGATCCCTTTAATTACGATGCCCGTGCTAATATGATGTGGGCGTCGAGTTTATCCCACAATGACTTAACAGGCTGTGGCAGACAGAATATGTTGCCCGTTCATCAGTTGGAACACGGTTTAAGCGGTGAATTTGACCATATTTCCCACGGCGCAGGTCTTGCGGTGCTGTTTCCTGCTTGGGCAAGATATGTGTACAAAGCTGCACCTGAACGCTTTGCACAGTTTGCAAGACGAGTATGGGATGTTGCGGAAACCGACGACGAAGCGGCAGCTCTTCGCGGTATTGAAGAAATGGAAAAGTTTTTTGAATTTATCGAAATGCCTTTAAAGCTCCGTGAGTTCGGCATCGACAAAAATTCTGTTGACAAAATCGCAGAGCTTACCACATTCGGTAAAAGTCGTACTATCAGCACCTATATTGAACTTGATTACCACAAAGTAAAAGAAATTTTAGAAAGTTGTTTTTAATTCATAAAATACCAAAGAAAAGGAGACGAGGCGTTTGGCTACAAAATGGACACAGGAGCAGCAGGCTGCAATAACATCAAAAAATCAGAACTTGCTATTATCTGCAGCTGCAGGCAGCGGAAAAACTGCCGTACTGGTAGAAAGAATTATTTCTCGCATTACCGACGCTGATTCTCCCATTGATGCGGACAGGCTTTTGGTTGTTACTTTTACCAATGCTGCGGCGAATGAAATGCGCGAGCGAATAATAGCGGCACTTGAGAAAAAAATCTCGCAAAACCCTGTCGATAAGTTACTCGCACGCCAGCTTACCTTGGTAAAAAAAGCTCAAATAACAACTATAGACTCATTCTGCATAGATATATTGCGTAATTTTTTTGTGGAGGCAGACTTGTCGCCTGATTTCTCTGTTGCAGACCCTGCGGAGTGCAGAGTTATGCTGGAGGAGGCTGTTGATAAAGTAATAAACGAAATGTACGACGACCCCGAACTCGGCGGTGACTTTTTGTGCCTTATGGAATCATACGCAAATTCCAAAGCCAATGATACTGCTCTAAGAGAATTAATAACATCTATCTATTATTTTTCCAAAAGCCTCCCGTATCCCGATGAATGGCTGGATATATCTGTTGAACGCTTCAATGTCAAAGGCGATTTTAACGAAAGCGAATATAAAAAAATCCTTATGCAGGAGATTTATTCAGAATGTGAGAGGTGCGTTTCTGAATACAATATTATGTTGGAGTTGGCAGTGAAGGATGAGTTTTATCAGTATGAAAGCCTGCTCCGTGAAGAAAGAGAGTTTTTTGGTAATTGCCTGGGTATATCAGATTATGATGAACTGCGCAATGAAATAACAAACTACATATTCAAAAGACGCCCTGCAGTACCTAAAAACCTG
>JAGBXV010000007.1 GCA_017629115.1 Clostridia bacterium
TAGTATGTTCCTATTACGCAAACCTTAAGGGATTTTTCAATGTCAATAAACTGTAAAAATCTTCCCTGTTCAGTTACAAGCTCCGATATTTCGTCAAAGGTTTCGTCAACGCCTGTTACTGAGGCGGTTGTGCTGTCGGAGCTGTCGGGCGATTTTATATTGGCATTTGCAGTAACCTTTGGTGAGCAGTACGAAAACAGCTCGGGATTTTCGTCCACTATTTTGTACATATCCTCAGGCTCAATGTATCGGGTGCTACCTCTGGAGGTAATTGAAACGGTTATGTTGTTCATACCAAAATTTTCAAAGGCATTTGATACTTCGCCTGTAACACCGTCCATTATGCTTACCAGAATAATTACTGCCGCAACGCCGATTATGATGCCCAGCATAGTAAGAAAGGAGCGCATTTTATTTGACAAAATACTGCCAATGGCAAGCTTGATGGTTTTTGAAAATTTCATTATACACTCGCCTCCGTTTCTTTGTGAGCAAGAACGGTCGAACGGATAATTTCATCACCTGAGGATGGGCCGTCGTATGTAATTTTTCCGTCGTGTATTCTTATAACTCTCTTTGCACGGGCGGCTATAAAGTTATCGTGAGTGATTAAAATTATAGTGTTACCCTGTATGTTTAATTGTACTAAAAAGTCAATTACTTCCTTTGAAGTTTTTGAATCCAGCGCCCCCGTAGGCTCGTCGGCAAGTATAACAGAAGGGGAGCCTGCCAACGCCCTTGCAATTGAGGCACGCTGTTGCTGACCGCCTGAAAGCTGTGAGGGTTTGTGGTGGTACTTGTCGGCTATTCCCACACGGTCGAGGGCTTCCATTGCCCTTTCTTTTTGCTCGCTGTCTTTAAGCCCTTTATATAAAAGTGGAAGCTTTACATTTTCTAAAATATTCAGCTTGGGCAAAAGATTATATTGCTGAAATATAAACCCCAATGTTTTGTTTCTGATTTCTGCCTGCTCGTCGTCAGTCAAATTACTCACATCTTCGCCGTTTAAAAGGTATGTTCCCTCTGTAGGTACATCAAGGCATCCGATAATATTCATACAGGTTGATTTACCACTACCTGACTGACCGATAATAGCCACAAATTCACCCTCAAAAACTTTAAAGGAAACACCGTCTAAGGCACGAACTTCAGTGTCGCCCATGGTGTATATTTTGTAAATATCTTTAAATTCTACTAAAGGATTTCGTTCCATAGCGTCACCTCTTTAGCGCATACCGCCTGAGGGCATACCGCCACCCATGCCGCCGCCTGATGGCATTCCACCGCTCATGCCGCCACCCATGCTACCGGGGTGCTGCATACCGCCAAAGGGTGCTGCAGAATTATTCTGTGCCGATGAGCGAACCTGTGGAACATATACTGTATCGCCTTCTGAAAGTCCTGAAAGAATTTCTATGTAGTCGTTGTTATAAACGCCTGTTTCTACGGTAACTGACCTGTAGCCGTCGGGAGCGTTGTCTTTATCGTCAGTTTTTTCGCCCTTGACATAAACAATGTTTCCGCGATTTACAGCTGTTACAGGCACTGCAAGCACATTTTCAGCCTTGGATGTTATAATTTCCACATCAATATTCATACCCGGCAGTAAATCCTCGTCAAAATCGTTGATTATAACCGTTACAGGGTAAGTAGTAACACCGTTTGAAGTTGTGCCGCTGATTGAAATATTTGACACTGTGCCGTTGTAGCGTCTGCCGGCTACTGCATCGGATGTGATAATAACGCTCTGACCGATTTCTACATCTTTAATATCAAGCTCGTCAACAGAAAGCTCGCACTCGAGGCTTGACATATCGTAAATTACAGCCATTTCGGTGGACATATTAGTGTTGTCAAGTTTGTCGCCTGCTTTTATGTTTTTCAGTACAACTGTTCCGGAAATGGGGGCAGTTATGGTGTAGTCATCCAGTCTGTCCTGAGCGTTTCTGCGTGAAAGTTCTGCAGACCTTAATGAAAGCTCGGCAGATTTTAAACCGTCAGAGGTTGATTCGGAGTCTATAAGAACTAGCTTTGAGCCGTTCACAACTCTGGAACCCTGACTTACATAAAGTGTCTGGATTTCTCCTGTAGCTTTGGCTGTGATGGTTTTTTCCGATATGTATTCAAATGTTCCCGAAGAAGCGCAGGCATAGCCGCCAACCTCTGCTGTGGCTGTTTCTGTGTTCATAAGTACTCCGGGATTTGTAACCTTGATTTTAACTGTTCGCACAAGTGTGTTGCCGGCAGCGGCATAGCCTTGAGAGTTTATACTTGTGACAACTCCGGGAATAACCTCCCCATTTGATGATATGCGAACTGAAGCTGCCTCGCCAACATAGAATGTTGCGGCATCTGCATCGTTGAAGGTCAGGGTTAATACCAATGAGGAGTCATCATAGATGTCCGCAATTTTAGCTCCTGCGTTTATAGAGTCTCCCTCTTTTACATAAAGTGTTTTTACAACACCTGCAATATCTGAGCGTACTGTAAGGTCGTTATAAGCATCAACAGCTCTATTGTAATCGTTCTGAGAGCGTTCGTATGAAATGTCAGAATTTTCGATAGTTGTCTGTGCGTCGGAAGAATCAATTTCGTAAAGAATATCGCCTTCTTGTACCACATCACCCTGCTCAAAGTTTGCCGATATTACATCACCCGAAACAAGTGCTGTTATTGAATACTGGTCCTTGGGATTAACAACTGCTGAACCTGTAATAGAGGAGGTAATGTTTTGGCGTTCTGCCTTTACCTCAATGCCTGTAGCACCTTCCTCAGTTTTGTTATTTAAAGCATTTATTCCTGTAATAACCGCTGTAACTGCGGCAGCAGCAACTATAATAAAAATAATTTTTTTCTTTTTGGAAAAGCTTTTAAATTTTTTAGGAAAGCTTTTGATTTTAGTTAATGGATTTTTTGATGATTTTTCTTTTTTCATCGAGGCACTTCCTTTCTAAATTTTCATAGCATACTTATTTTAACAGAAAAATAAGAAAATGGTGTTAACAAAATGTGAATTTTTGGGCAAAATAATATACATTATATCGGGAAAATTAAAATAACATTAAAGGACTTCCAATATCAGCTGTTTTCTGCTATAATATTTACAAAAGGAGGGGGCATATGTCAAACAAAAAGTTAATTGTTATTTTTGCGGTTATATTTGTTACTTTTGTTGCCGCAGCGATTATACTCAGCGGCATACAGCCCGAGGGAAATATTGCGATTATTTCCGTTGGTGCAAAGCAAATTAAGGAAGTAGACTTGTCCGAAGACCAGACCTTTGACATAAATACTGAATTAGGTACAAACACAGTAACTGTATCTGACGGTGAAATTTATGTAAGTGATGCGGACTGTCCCGACAGGCTTTGTATTCGCCACGGAAAACTGAATAATAAATATGACTCAATTGTTTGCCTCCCAAACAAGCTTGTTATTGAATACAAAAACGGCTCCGGAGTGGACGCTGTGGCAGGGAGGTAGCAATGAAAACGCGCAAACTTACCAACACAGCAGTTTTAGCGGCTTTTTCCCTTGCGATATTTGTTCTGGAAAGCCACATACCACCTCTTGTTCCCCTTTATGGTGTGAAGCTGGGACTTGCCAATGTGGTGACATTGTATGCCAAAGCCACACTTGGTACAAGGTGCGCACTTGCTGTTTTAGTTATCAAAATATTTTTGGGTAATTTTTTTGCAGGCTCAGTTGTGTCGCTTATTTACAGCCTTTTTGGCGGTACTTTGTGCTTTGTTATGGAAATGCTGATGTTTAGAATTGTTGAAAAACGACAAATCTGGGGGGTATCCATAACAGGCGCTATATTTCATAACATCGGTCAGATTATTGCGGCAACAATCCTTATGGGTACGGAAAAAATCCTGTGGTATTTAACCTTACTTGTGCCCGTGGGTATCCTGACAGGCGCATTTACGGGAATATGTGCAATGTACACTTTAAAAGCAACGGAAAAAATCCATAATCGGAGGTAATTTTGTGAAAAAAATTATACCACTGCTTTTGTGCGTACTGCTTTTTACATCCTGCTCGCAGGATAAAAAGTACGAGCGAACAGTTTTTTCTATGGACACGCAAATGCAGTTGACTGTCTACGGTAAAAACGGCGAAGGGGCACTTGATAAAGCAGAACAGGAAATTAATAGAATAAATGAAAAATTCAGCATTTCAAATTTAGGAAATCTCTCTGCACTAACAGATGAAGAAACAAAAGCGCTCATAGAAACAGCGGACGAGATAAACAAAAGCACCAACGGCGCTTTTGATGTGCACATTGCACCTGTTATGCGTATATGGGGATTTTATTCCAAAGAATTTGGCGAAAAAAAGCACAGAGTCCCCACGGCTGATGAGATTAAAGAAGCAATGGATGCAAAAGGTGAGAGAATTTACATTGACTTTGGTGGCATAGCCAAGGGCTACTGCGGTGACAGGGTAGTGGAAATTTTAAAGAACGAAGGCATAAAAAGCGCCGTGATTTCTCTTGGCGGCAATGTTGCGGTAATTGGTAAAAATCCCGACGGAAATCCGTGGACAGTGGGGATACAAAGTCCATTTGATAATGAGCTTTATGCAACGGTTTCAGCATACGATAAGGCAATAGTTACATCAGGGGATTATATGCGGTATTTTGAAGAAAACGGGCAAAGATACCATCATATAATAGACCCTGCAACAGGCTACCCTGTAAACAATGACATTACCTCGGTTACTGTGATAGCTGATAGCGGTACATATGCTGATGCGATGTCTACCGCCCTTTTTGTAATGGGGAAGGACAACGCAGTTGAGTATTGGCGTGCTTTCGGCGGCTTTGAAATGATACTGATAACAAAAGACGGAAAAATTCACTGTACTCAAGGTGTAGATATACAGACGGAAAAAGAAATAAACATAATAAAATAGGTTGTCGCAAAAGCGACAACCTATTTTATTATATATTATTACTGTTGTTTTTTCTTGTAGAAAGGAATGCTTGCGAGCATAATCACACCGGCAATTATAAGGAATGCGATTGTAGGTGTCCAGCCGTGCGAAACAATAAGTGCCACAACCATAAAGAGACAGCCCAATATGCTTAGTGCGGGAACTAAAAATCTTTTTACAGGGTGTAAGTCTTTTTCTCGTTTCATCATCATAAAGAAGATTGGTATGTAAAGCGCGTAAATTGATACAATAGAAAGCTCTGATGAGTCAAAACTCATTTTGCCAAACAAGGGAGCTTTTCCTTCGATTGTCATAACCACTGAACCGTAGAAGAAGAACAGCCATACAGCCGCCATTAAAAGACCTACGATAGATGAGTTTGTGGGAATATTTGTATGTTCGTCGAGTTTTCCGAACAACTCGGGCTTAGGACCTGTTTTTCTTGCAGAAAGTGCGTAAATACTTCGTGTTGTTGCAACCATAAGACCGTTTAATGTACCAAGGCAGGATATTACAACCACCACAGACAGTGCGCTTCCGCCAACAGAACCAAAGATGTTAGAAAACGCCATCTTAACACCAGCTTCGCCCTGAGCAATCAGGTCGGCGTTGGTAGCACCGCCGGAAAGACCGATGTAGTAAAGGATATAAACAACAATAACTGCAACCATACCTAACGACAATGCAATTGGAAGATTTCTTTTGGGGTTTTTGAGTTCTGCGTTGATGCTCGTTGCAATAATCCAGCCATCATAAGCAAATGCACAAGCTGCAACTGCAGTAAAGAGCGCTACACCGTAGCCACCCTCAGGGATGATGTTGGCTGTAGAAAAGTTTTCGATAGTTAAACCGTTTGAAAGGCCTGCGATAAGACCCACAACCGCAACAAGCAGTAAGGGAATGAGCTTTATAACGGTTGTTGAAACCTGAAATTTACCTGCAATAACAGGTGAAAGTGTGTTTAACGCATAGAACACAACCATATAAACAAAAGCGATGACCATAACCTCAGGTCCTGCAATGGAAACATTGAACAAGACACCTGTGTATCGTGCTGAAACCCACGCAAGAACTGATGTTAAGCTGGGGTAGTAAATAAACGCCATAAACCAACCCATAAAGTAAGCATAGCGATTTCCTACTGCGTTTTCGGCGTAGTCAACAATGCCGTTTACCTTAACATAGCGTGTAGCCAAAATTGAAAAAGTATAGGCGCATACCAAAACGATAAGACCGCCCAAAACCCAGGCTCCTATGCCAAGGGGGAGATTTCCGTTTGTTGCGGAAAGAACTTTTTCTGCCTTAAAGAACACACCGCTGCCGATAACTATACCCACTACCATTGCAATAGCGGTAAAAAGACCGTATTTTTGTTTTAACTGTTGCATAATTTTCTCCATTCTGTTGTAAAATGTTAGATTTATGATAACACAAAAAACGACAGAGGTCAAGAAAACTGAACAAACATTTTTCCAAATTATAGTCTTTTCGACGGAAAATGCGAAGATTTTGTGTTTTGTGCGTGATGTTGTCGAAGGCTTGTAATTGAATTGTAACATTAGATACTATATAATGTGTACTGTCGACAAAGAAAACACTATATAGCAAAGGGAGAAACACAAATGAGTATCAGAAAACCTATAAGGAAAGTAACAGTAAATGTGGAGGAGGATATAAAAAGAAATTTTATACTTGAATATTTCACATTGGAAAAAGAAGTCTGTGTTGAAGGCGCTGCACACAACACCTATGGAATAGAGGTTTTAAAGCGCGAGCGTACGCAATTGAGTACGGTCAGGGTAGAATACAGAAAAGTTTTTGATGTATTCTGTACCGAGGAAGAGGCAAAAAACGCCTGCCATATTTTAGCCGATAACACGGTAACGCCTGTATCTGTGCGAGATATTGTGGAGCAGTTGATAGGAACAGAAGAAATTGAAAATGAGGAGTACGAAGTAATGGCGGTATGACAAAAGGGATGTGCAAAGCACATCCCTTTTGTCATATTGATGCAATCTGGTAAATATAATATTTGTACAACCCCAAAGGAGGAGAGCAATGAGATACAGACAGCCATTAAGAAATCAGGTAAACATAAAATACAAAAGTTCTTTTAAAGCTCAGTTGTGCATTTGTGCAGTGCTTTTGATGGCATTGAGCGTGCTGAAGTTTACACCTGCGGACAACTTTGTAAAAACCAAAAGGGCAGTAACACTTATACTAACACAGCAAACAGACCTTTTAGCGGAATTTAATAAGCTAAAGAGTATTTTTACAACTGAGGAAAATATGGATGCCCTAAAACCGGTTTCGGAATTTGTCAATCCTGCACCTGGTGGTGCGGTTACGGCAAACTTTGGGGCGCAGGATGCACAAAACAGCCAATTTCATTACGGGGTAGATATAAAAATGCAGCAGGGCAGCGATGTACTTGCTGCAGCTTCGGGCGAAGTAACTGAAATTGCCACAAGTGAAGAATACGGAACATATATTATAATAAAGCACAGCAATGAGATTTTTACCCTTTATGCAAAGCTAAACGAAATTCTCCCCGATGTGGGCGAAAAAGTAGAATCAGGCAAGCCCATAGCTCGTGCAAATGTGGAGGACGATACAATACACTTTGAAATCCGCCGTGCGGACACATATTTAAACCCTGCGGATTTTATAGATTTCGGAGAATAAAATGATAAGGATAACCCGATTTTTGTATATACATAGTCTTATAGTTCCTATGCTGGTGCTGGCATATCTGGTGGGTAGCTTGTCCACTTTTTTTATGTCATTTGGCGTGGTGATGATACATGAGCTTTGTCATTTGTTTGCAGCAATACTTTTGGGGATAGGTGTAAAATCAATTATCATACTCCCTTTTGGAATGACTCTGAGGCTTTCGCAAGAGGTGGTAAGGAATCCTCAGAAAGAAGCGCTTATTGCCGTTAGCGGCCCTTTGGCAAATGTTGTGATGATTGCTCTATCCCGCTATATGGAGCCTAGTATCAACACAATGGTTTTTGTTGTGATAAACTGGTCGGTGCTGATTTTAAACCTTGTACCTGTGCCCCCTTTAGACGGCGGAAGAATACTAAGGGCTTTGGTTATAAAAAATGCGGGGCTTATGACGGCTGCAGGAATTGTCCGCAAAATTTCAAAAATATTTATATGTTTTGTTTGCGTTTTGGGTGCGGTAGTTGCTGTTTACACACGGGGAAACCCCAGCCTAATGATAATAGGTGCGTTTTTGATATTTTCTATGATTGAAGAAAAGAAAAACAGCGATTTTTTGATAATGCACGCCCTTATAGGTGAAAAAGAAAAGCTTACAAACGAAAAGCTTATTCCAACCAATACTTTGTGTATAAGCGTTAACACCCCTGCAAAAGCGGTAATAAGAAAGCTTAATCTAAGCACATTTTATATAGTGCATATTCTTGATGAAAACCATAAAATAATCAAAACCGCAACGGAAAGTGATTTTATCCGTGCGGTTAAGAGTAAGGGATTTTCCGTATTGTCCGGTGATGTTTAACCGAATGCAAGGTATAAAAGCGCCAGCATCAGCCAATGGTCTTTGCAATCGGTTAAAAAAAGCACAGCCAAAAGTCCTAAAATAATCACAAGGTCTGCGTCCTGTGTGATTTTTTTAGGTGGTGCATCTTCGCACTTTTGTGGGCTTTGCGTGTACGGCTTTGGCTCACGCCGCACAGGTGTGGAAAAATTATTGCTGGCGTTATAATAATTTGTTACCATTATAGCCTCCTTTTAAAAGAGATTTTCGTTCTTTGCTTTTTGGGCGATTTTTAACAGCCTTAAAATCTTTACTGCATCGTCAATTTTGTCGCGTCTTGTGTCGGACAAAAAAGGCTTTAAATCATATAAAAGCTTCATTCGTTCATCCTCTTGGTTTAAGTCTGACAACATACTTCCCAGCCTCATCATTGTTCCTAAGTCAAAGGGAGAATCGGAAGAAACAGGCGTTTCTTCCTTTTCGGATTCGGTTTCTGAATCACTTGACAAAAGCGAGCTTATAGTTTCAAGTAAATCACTTTCTTCAGACATAGCGCCCTCCTAAAAAAGGTTTTTCAACTGTTCAAGAATTTCGGGGTTCTTTTTGACTTCGGCCAAAAGCTTTGACAGGTCAACATTTTTCATTTTTTCCTGAACTTTAGGGTCATTCATCACCTTGTTGAGTTTTTCTTTGTCTACATTTTTTAATAATCCTTCAATGTTCATTGAATCACTCCTTTTATTTCATTATATGCACCGCACCCTCACCACTTGACAAACAAATTCATATAATAAAGGGAAGGAGTGAGACTATGATTTATCTGGATAATGCAGCCACCTCTTTTGCAAAACCTAAAGAGGTAGTTATGGCTGTGTGCGACGCGGCTTGCAGAGGTTGTGCCAATCCCGGCCGCGGGGGACACAGTCTGTCGGTTTCGGCGGGGGAGGTGCTATACAACACACGAGGCCGTATAGCGGAGCTTTTTAATATATCAGACCCCGAGCGTATAGCCTTTTGTAAAAATACAACAGAGGCATTAAACTTTGGTATTAAAGGTGTAATGCATAACGGAGGGCATATAATTACAACATCAATGGAACACAACTCTGTTATTCGTCCCATAAAAGCATTGGGAAAGCAGGGTGTAACACATTCAATACTTCAGGCGGACGCTGCCGGAAATTTAGACATAAACCGTCTTGAAAAGATGATAAGACGGGACACAAGGCTTATCGTTATGACCCATTCATCAAATGTTTGCGGCAATATCTACGATATTGAAAAAGCGGCACAAATAGCTCGCAGAAACAATGTGCTGTTTATGGTTGATGCGGCACAAAGTGCAGGAACAGTGCAGATTGATGCCCAAAAAGTTGACCTGTTGGCATTCCCGGGGCACAAGGGTAT
Organism: Clostridia bacterium; assembly: GCA_017629115.1. Taxonomy (GTDB): domain Bacteria; phylum Bacillota; class Clostridia; order UBA1381; family UBA9506; genus Congzhengia. The sequence goes on from JAGBXV010000007.1 coordinate 9,857, forward strand.
GTTGGGCCCTATGGGTACAGGAGGCTTGTATGTGGCAGAGGGAGTTAAAATTGCATCTATAATCGAGGGTGGAACGGGGAGTGTGTCGGAAAGCCTGACACAGCCTGAGTTTTTTCCTGATATATTGGAAAGCGGAACGCAAAATGTACCGGCAATAGCAGGTCTTGGTGCGGCGGCGGAATTTTTGCTTAAAGAGGGTGTTTGGGCTATTCGGGGGCACGAGAATGAACTTTGTAAAAGGTTTGAAGATGAAATAAAAAATATTGAAAATATTACAATATACGGCTCGGGCGAAAAAACGGCAATAACAGCTTTTAACATTGTAGGTGCTGATTGCGTGGAGGTGGCACAAATTTTAAATGACCGCTACGGCATTGCTACCCGCGCGGGACTTCATTGTGCATATCTTGCCCACAAATCATTAAAAACAGAGGAAATCGGCTGCGTGCGTGCAAGCTTTGGATATTTTAACACCCAAAAGGAAGTGGATTATGCTGCGGATTGCCTTTATAAAATATCAAAAGATTTACAAATTTGACAGAATTAAACCGTTGACTTTAGGCGATAATAGTGGTAGAATTAACGATGCAACTAAATATGGGGATGCAACGGTTTCGACGGGAAGAGAGAACATCTGAGAGCGGGTAGTGGTGCGGAGCCACTTAAAAATCCGTATCTTAAATATAATCGACAATAACAGATTAGCTTACGCTGCCTAATTAATGGCGGCTGCTCTTTAACCGATTACCGCATCAGTTAAAAGGGTATCATTTTAGCGGTGAACGTGAGCTGTCAAAGCTTTGCGGCAGCCATGACCTATGAAGCTACCAAACTGTCAGGTTTGTTTGTGAACCGGACAGGGCGGGAATCTTAATCACAAACTGCACCCGGAGCGCTCGGGTCGGAACTTTTTTCGGACAGGAGTTCGACTCTCCTCATCTCCACCAACGATAAGAGGCTACGCAGATTGCGTGGTCTCTTATCATTTTCTTTGTTTTTATAATTTTATTGTCGGTTTTTAGATTGAATTGGTGGAATATGTGTGATATACTCTAATATTAGAAAGTTATCAGGAGGCGAAACTGTGAAGACGAGTGAATTTAGGAGCTATCATCCTTTTGTAAATTTCATATATTTTGTTGCAGTTATTGGCTTTTCTATGGTTTTGATGCACCCTGTTTGTTTAGGGGCGTCGTTGCTTGCGGCGTTTTCGTATTCTGTAATGCTCAAGGGACGAAAAGCAATAAAAACAAATCTTTTGTATATACTTCCTGTGATAGTTGTAACGGCGCTTTTAAATTCGCTTTTTAACCATCAGGGAGTCACAGTTATAACACTTTTGCCTGACGGAAATCCTCTGACTGCCGAGGCTATAATTTACGGATTTTGCGCAGCTGTAATGCTGGCAAGCGTTATTTGTTGGTTTTCCTGTTACAACGAAATAA
>JAGBXV010000082.1 GCA_017629115.1 Clostridia bacterium
AATATGCCACCGGCATATTTTCTTAACGCGTCGCGCCCCTAAAACTCCCATAAGTTTTTTGCGAAATTAAAACTCTTCGTACCCAACTGCCGTATGCGGTTGCAAAAACATGTCTGAGCGATAGCGAGTTTGTTTTTGCAAGCGATGGGAAAAAGGGGATACAAAGGGGAAAAGGGACGAACGCAATCGCCCCTTTTCCCCTTTGATATAGCTATAAAACTAAATACTAATCACCATACTGAAGCCCTACGCAAATAAATTTTATCCTTAAGATCAACCCACTTACATCGTGTGCTTCTTCTTTAGACTATTATACTAATTCGAATTTGTCCTGAATTGCGCGAACCGCAAGATTTTCAAGTCCTTCGTCAATTAAAACAGAAACCTTAATTTCTGATGTAGCAATCATATGAATGTTGATATTTGCATCAAACAACGCTTCAAACATCTTAGCTGCAACACCGGGATTTGTAACCATACCTGCACCAACGATAGAAACCTTTGAAACTTCTGTTGTGTAGCTTAAATCGCCGTAGCCGATTATATCCTTATGGTTTTCTATGATTTCTAAAGCTTCCTGAAGTTTACCTTCAGATACTGTGAAACTAATATCCTTTGTGTTTTCTCTGCCGATTGACTGTAAGATAATATCTACATTGATGTTGTGCTTTGCCAAAAGTGAGAAAATTCTAAATGCCTTTCCGGGTGTATCTTCAATGTTGCAAATTGAAATTCTTGCCACATCGTTGTCCTTTGCTATACCTCTTACCATCATTGATTCCACGGTTGTTACCTCCTTAACAATTGTGCCCTCAGCGCCTGTGATGCTTGAACGAACACAAAGGTTTACATTATATTTTTTAGCTAATTCTACTGAACGGTTGTGCAATACATTTGCACCTAAGCTTGCAAGCTCAAGCATTTCGTCGTATGAAATTTCGTCGAGCTTTTTAGCATTGGGAGCGATTCTGGGGTCTGTTGTGTAAACGCCGTCAACATCTGTGTAAATTTCACAAAGGTCAGCGTGACACGCAGCAGCCAATGCAACCGCTGATGTATCAGAACCGCCACGGCCCAAGGTTGTCATATCATCGTATTTGTTGATACCCTGGAAGCCTGTAACGATTACGATGTTTTTCTTATCAAGCTCTGCGTTAATTCTTTCGGGATTGATTTTTTTGATTCTGCTGTTTGAGTAAACAGAGTTTGTCACCATACCCGCCTGCCAGCCTGTAAGTGAAATTGCAGGATAGCCCATTTCCGCTATTGTCATAGCTAAGAGTGAAGCCGAAATCTGCTCACCTGTTGTAAGCAACATATCCATTTCTCTTTTTGAAGGGTTGCTGCTGATTTCTTTTGCTTTTTCGATTAAGTCGTCAGTTGTATCGCCCTGAGCACTAACAACAACTACAACATTGTTGCCTGCCTTGTAGGTGTTGGTAATGATACCTGCTACACGGCGTAAACACTCTGCGTCCTTAACAGACGAACCACCGAATTTCTGAACTATTAAAGCCAATTTTAAAACCTCCTGTATAAAAGCGCCTTACTTTATGATTTTTGCGCCTTCATTATCAATATCTAAAAGTTTCACTGTCCACGAGGGGAATGCCTTATCTGTGTATTCTTTGATGTCCTCATAGAAAAACTCAGCATCGTCCGCCTCAATAATGGAAGCAAGTGTGGGTCCCGAGCCGCTTATAAATGTACCTAAAGCGCCGTAGGACTTAAGTTTATTGTAAAGTTTCTGGTAACCGTCAATGAAAATCTTTCTGTAAGGCTCGTGAACTTTGTCGTCAATAGCACATAAGAGATTATCGTAGTTACCCGAAACCATAGATGCAACCAAAAGTGCTGCGTGAGAAATATTAAACGCCACATCCTTTTTAGGATAGTAACCGGGGAGAGTGTTTCTCGCCTTTTGGGTAGTTACTGCATAGTCGGGAATAAGCACTAAGCACTTTAAGTCCCCTTCTATTTTGTGTGAATAGTAAAATACCTCGTCTTTGTCAAAAACGGATACGGTAAAGCCACCAAGGTATGCTGCACAAACATTGTCAGAATGTCCCTCAAGCTTTGTTGCCATACTCATAATCTCACGGGGAGAAAACTTCTTGCCCGAAAGCTCATTGGCAGCAACTAACCCTCCCACAATACAAGCAGAACTTGAACCCAAACCCCGCGTTACGGGAACTTCGCTTGTTAAACGGAGTTTTAAGCCTTTTATTTTGTAATCTGCTTTTTCAAACAGATACTTCATAGCTTTATAAACTAAATTCTTTTCGTCTGTGGGAAGAAACTCTTTGGTCTCTGCATCCATTATCTCAATGTCAAGACCCTGCTCTGTTTCTTCTGCCTCTATGTAATTGTAAATTGAAAGTGCCAAGCCCAAAGAATCAAAACCCGGTCCCATATTGGCAGAACTGCCGGGAACCCTGACTTTTACCTTAGCCATAGTCTTTACCTTCCTCTATGCAAGAATGCGAATGAAAGAACATTTATCTTTAGCCACCAAAAGGAAGTCTTTTTCTTTCATTTCTTCTGTGGTGAATACCACCTCATCGCCTAATGAACCAATTTCTTTGCCTGAGAGTGCATCCTTTAAGGACTTGTCCTGAGTGCGAACAAAATACTTGTATGTAGCATCCTCGGGATTTGCCATAATGTCACTGTCAGCCGCTGACCAAATAACCCATTTGTTAACATTCAAATGTTTAGCGCCATCAATAACATCAGCAACTACCGCACTAGCTGTAGGGAGCTTACCTGCTCCGCGACCGTAAAACATCACATCACCCAATGAGTCACCCTTTAATAAAATCGCGTTAAACACGCTGTTTACATCAGAAAGCTGATTTTCTTTAGAAACAAGTCTGGGAGCAACTAAAGCTGATACCTTGCCGTTGGCATCAATATTTGCCGCACCGATTAACTTTATAACATAGCCAATCTTATCAGCAAAGAGTACATCTGTTGTTGAAATATTTCTTATGCCCTCTGTAGGGATGTTGTTGTAGTCTACAAACTTGCCTGTTGCAAGGGACGAAAGAATCGCTGTCTTTCTGCAAGCGTCGTGACCGTCAACATCGGCTGAGGGGTTGCGTTCAGCATAGCCCAAAGCCTGAGCTTCTGACAAGGCATCCTCAAAGGTTGAACCCTCTGAGAACATCTTTGTAAGTATATAGTTAGTAGTACCGTTTAAGATACCGTTAATTTCCTGAATTTCGTTAGCCGCAAGGCACTGATTTAAGGGGCGGATAATCGGAATACCACCACCAACTGATGCTTCAAAGAAATAGTTTACGCTTTTTTCTTTAGCAATCTCAATCAGCTCTGTGCCGTGTGTTGCCACAAGCTCTTTATTAGATGTAACAACGGTTTTGCCCGCTAAAAGTGCTGACTTTGTAAAGTCATAAGCAGGATTTAAACCGCCCATAACCTCAACAACAATTTTTACACTTTCATCGTTTAGAATGTCGTTGTAGTCTTTAGTGAACAATTCACGCTCGGGATGGTCGTCAAAATCCCTGATGTCCAGTATGTATTTAATGTTTAATACATCTCCTGCTTTTTTGGCAATTGCATCGGGGCTCTTTTTTAATATTTCATAAACACCTGAGCCAACTGTACCAAATCCTAATATTGCAATATTTATCAAAATATCGCCCCCTTGTAAATAATATACGAAATCATTATATCAAAAACCCACCCTAAAGGTCAACTGTTTTTTCATGAAATGACAAAAAAATCTGCGTTTTTTTGTGTAACAACCAAGCTGTATACACATACAATGTTGTAGAGGTAAAATCTCAAAATATATTTTTGGAGGTTATTTATGGCAGACAGACGTTATAGCGGCCCTTCTTCACCCTGTGAGGAAGTAAAAAATTCAGTTTGCATACATACAGACAAGGTCTATGATTCCTGCAAGGATAAAGACTGCATTGAAGACGCAAGAGTGTACTTCAGCGAATGCGACAGAGATATTATCGAAAAAGCTATTACAATAAAAGCAAAAAAAGCCGAGGTTATCTGGGCGTATCCCGATGTTGAAGCAATTCCCTTTAATTGCGGCTACTACACCGTAGACACTACATTCTACTTCAAAATTACCTTTGAAGTTTGCACAGGTCACGGAAAACCCGCTTGTGTAGAAGGTCTTGCTGTGTTCAACAAAAAGGTTGTTCTTTTTGGCTCAGAGGGTTCCGCTAAAATCTTTACATCACAATACAACCCCAATGCAGGCTGTATGAGCGAAGCCGCTTGGCAAAAAACCAACCTGCCTAAAGCAATAGTTGAAGTTGTTGACCCATTGGTGCTTGCAGTTAACATAAAAGACCCCTGCGAGTGCGACCATTCCTGCAACTGTCCTTGCTTTGACTTATCATCCGTTCCCGATGGCGTTTGCAATGTGTTTGATGATGCGCTAACCTCCTGGGACGACGGCAGACAGATTTATGTTTCTATCGGTATGTTCTCAATTGTAAAGCTGGAGAGAACCGTACAGCTCTTAATTCCTGCTTACGATTTCTGCGTGCCTCAAAAGGAATGTGACACATCATACGACTGCAACCCCTGTGACTTATTTGAAAAAATTGGCTTCCCCTTTGACGAATTTTTCCCACCCGAAAAGGAAGTTTGCGACGAAAAGAGAAATAAGAATTGTTGCTGTGACTAA
>JAGBXV010000083.1 GCA_017629115.1 Clostridia bacterium
GTTACAAAAAGTGTTTTTGATGGCTGTGAAAGCGCTGTAACTCTTGTAATTTCTCTTCTGGGTATGATGTGTCTGTGGACAGGATTGTTGGAAATAGCGCAAACTTCGGGACTTAGTAAAAAAATACAAAAACTTCTTTATCCCATTATTCGTATTATATTCCCCAATGCATGCAGGAATTCTGAAATTGCAGGTGCTATATCTATGAGTATTACTGCAAATCTCTTGGGACTTTCCAACGCTGCAACGCCTCTGGGTATTTCTGCTATGGAAAGGTTAGAAACACAAAACCATCTATCCGACACCGCATCCGATGAAATGTGTATGTTTGTAGTGATAAACACTGCGTCTATTACTTTAATACCCACTACTCTTCTTACATTAAGAGCATCGTTTAACTCATCTGCACCATTTGAAATTATGGTGCCTGTGTGGATTGCGTCAGTTCTGTCTGTCGCTTCAGGTATTATATGTGCAAAGCTTTGTGCAAGGAGAAAAATCATATGAGCACATTCATATTTCCTGCTATTATAATCGGAATTTTAGGTTTCGGAATTTTTAAAAAAGTAAATGTTTTTGATGCTTTTTTAAAAGGTGCAAAACGAGGCGCTATTTCCTGTTTTAATATTCTTCCTGCATTGATAGGACTTGTGGTAGCGGTTTCTATGATGCGGGCATCAGGAATTCTTGAATTTCTGTCCGGAGCTCTTTCGCCGGTTCTTTCTTTTTTTCATTTTCCTGCAGATGTTCTTCCGTTAGCCCTTTTAAAGCCCGTTTCCGGTTCAGGTGCAATCGCAATAATCAAAAGCATATTTGAAACATCTGGCGTAGATTCCCCGTCAGGGCGTCTTGCATCTGTGATGCTCGGCTCTTCTGAGACTACATTTTATGCCATTGCTGTATATTTTGGTGCAACAAAAGTTAAAAATATACGCTACACCATTTTTGCGGCGTTAGTTGCAGATGCGGTAGGTATTATAGCAAGTGTTATTCTTTGCAATGTTTTCTTCAAATAAAAAAAGAACCCTGATGGGTTCTTTTTTTATTTTCATATAGGGATTAGTCTTCTTTTGCTTCCATTTCAGCCTGAATGTCATCGTAAGCTGAAAGCATAGGTTTGATATCTGCGCCGTTCTTTCTTGCAAAGAAGTTCTTTGTGATCTTAAATACAGGACCTGCAAGAATGAGAACACCAAGTAAGTTCGGGATAGCCATAAGACCGTTGAATGTGTCTGAGATGTCCCAAGCGAGTGAGAGGTCCATTGTAGCACCAACCATAACCATACTGATAAAGATTGCTTTATATGCATCTGTTGTGGTCTTGCCGAAGAGGAACTCACAGGATTTAGAACCATAGATGAACCAGCCGATAACTGTTGAAATTGCAAAGAAGAAAATTGCAATTGTAGCGAACCATCCGCCTACAGTACCAAATGAACTTGCAAACGCTTCTGTTACTAATACTGATGCACCGATATCAGCAAATTTATCAACAACTAAACCTGTTGAAAGGTCAACAACACCTGATGAAAGTACAACTAAAGCTGAAAGTGTGCAAATGATGATTGTATCTACAAATACTTCAAATACACCCCACATACCCTGTTTTACGGGTTCTTTAACATCGGCTGAAGAGTGAACAAGTGCTGATGAACCGAGACCTGCTTCGTTTGAGAATACACCACGTGCGATACCGCTCTTTGCTACTTTTGAAATAACAACACCGATTGCACCACCGGCAATAGCATCAAAACCAAATGCGCCTTTGAAGATTGCTACAAATACACTACCTAAAACTGAGAAGTTTGTACCAATGATGATAAGAGCGCCGATTATGTAAAAGATTGACATAAAAGGTACGAGCTTTTCTGTGAAAGAAGCTACTCTCTTCAAGCCGCCTAAAGCCATAAATGCCATCAACGCCATTAAAATAACACCTGTAACTACTGCAGGAATGCTGAATGTCTGTTCGAAGTTAGCAGCAATTGTGTTGATCTGGCTCATATTACCGATACCAAATGATGCTAAAATGCAGAATAAAGCAAATAATACACCTAAGATTTTACCGATTGTCTTTAAGCCTTTTTTGCCTGCAAAGCCTTCTTTTAAGTAAACCATAGCGCCGCCGAGCCATTCGCCGTCAGCTGTCTTTTTACGATAGAAAATACCAAGAACGATTTCGGCATACTTTGTCATCATACCAAAGAATGCAGCTACCCACATCCAGAAGATAGCACCAGGACCACCGGCAATAATAGCTGTTGTAACACCTACAACGTTACCAACACCTACTGTACCGCCCAATGCTGTACAAATAGCCTGGAAAGGTGTGATCGCTTTGTCTGATTTGTCTTTTTTGCCGTTCTTTTTGAACATAACGCCAAATGTGTTTTTCATCCAGTAGCTGATTTTTCCTACCTGGAAGAACTTAAGTCCACATGTTATGAGAATACCTGTACCTACCAAGAACACGAGCATCACAGGACCCCATACCCAACCGTTTACAGTTGAGTTGATTTTTTCAACCATTGCCATAAAATTTTCCATTGTTTTGTTTGCCTCCTAAAATTCGATTTAACATTAAATTAAGCAAAGAAAAAAGCATTGCGAAAATGCAATGCAAAAGGAAACATAACACTAGTGTGTCATTTAATATTTTCTGTCCTTTTGCCTGAGAGATTAGCGAGAATTCGCTTTGCACCTTCGGCACTCGTATATCACGAGCTTCTCCAGAATGTTATCCGTTTGCAGTCCTTTGTACCTGAGAGCGTTACTCCTTCGGAAAGGGTTTCCCCTTATTTCCTGCAACCTTCACTTAACACAATATTAATTTACTTTACCATTTTACTATGCTAAAGTGACTTTGTCAATAGTTTTTTGTAAAATTTTGTATAAAAAAGAGAAACTGCGGAAAATCCGCAGTTTCTCGAAATTTTTTAGTCTGTAATACCTGAATAAGGCCAGAAAGTAAATCCACCGCCCTCATAAAGACCGTTCTGCGTGTCTTTTTCGGGGTTATAGATACCGAAGTTACCTTCTGCGGGGAGTTTCTTATCTGTATCATCTATATAGTCGATGATGTTCTTGCCGTTGATGTTCAAGATAATTCTTGTACCCTCTTCTGTGTCAAGAGCACCTACAACGATACTGTAACGCCTGTTGTATTCAAATATCTTATTATCACCTGTATTGGGAACACCAGGACCTGATAATACATTCCAGCTAATATTGGGTTCACCAAATATCATAGAACGAACACCCTTATTGA
>JAGBXV010000008.1 GCA_017629115.1 Clostridia bacterium
TACATTGTACTTACGGGTGCCAGAACAGATATTTACAAATTCTGCGCTCTTTCTGATATTTTTGTGGGAGTTTCACGCTCGGCGCTTGAAGCTATGGCGTGTGAGGTACCTGTAATTGTTGCAGGTAACGAAGGGTATATTGGAATATTTGATGAGGACAAACTGTCTGTTTCTATCGACACAAACTTCTGTTGTCGCGGACTCGCTGACTCAACTCCTGAGCTTTTGCTCCGTGATTTAAAAACATTACTCACAAACGATGCGAAAGAAAACTCAAGACTTGGTGCATACAGCAGAGAAATTATTTTAGAAAACTACTCCCTTTCCAAAATGGCAGGGGATTGCATAACTATGTATAAAGCGGCGCTTGATAAAAAAAAATACGATGCTGTGGTTTTAGGTTACTACGGTTTTTCAAATTCGGGTGACGAAACATTACTTTATGCAATGATAGAGAATTTGAAAAAAGAAAAAGAAGATATGCGTCTTTTAGTTCTTTCAAAAAATCCCAAGGAAACTGAAAAAATCTACGGCGTGTATTCTATAAACAGATACAATCTTTTAAAAATCCATAAAGAACTTAAAAACAGCCGACTGTTTATCTTTGGCGGAGGAAGTTTACTTCAGGATGTAACATCCGACAAGTCGTTGTGGTACTATTTAAAGGTTTTAAAGTCCGCAATATCGGCAAAAACTCCCGTAATGCTTTATGCAAACGGCATAGGGCCTGTGAATAAGCAAAAAAACAGAGAAAAGGTAGCACAAATTCTTGAAAAGGTTGATGTTATAACACTTCGTGACGAGGAAAGCAAGTCAGAGGTAAAGAGCATGGGCGTTAAAAAGGAGGCTATTGTTACTGCTGACCCTGCTTTATCGATGGAGGGCATCGAGAGTAGTGAGGCAAGAGAACTGCTGAAGCTTGAAAACATACCAGACGGCAAAAAGATACTGGGAATTTCAATAAGAAGCTGGAAAGGCTGTACACCTGATTTTTGGACAAACTTCGCTGATGGTGTGGATGAAATTTGTGAAAAATATGACCTTGTTCCCGTTTGGATACCTCTTATGTATCCAAATGACATAGAAATATCAAAAACAGTACAGTCAAAAATGAAAACTCAGGGATATGTGCTTCAAAAGATTTACAGTGCAGAAGAAATTGTAGGTATATCGGGTGAGTGTGAACTCACTATTGCTATGCGTCTGCACTCCTTGATATATGCTGCGGCAAAGGGCGTTCCTGCAATCGGTATATCATATGACCCCAAAGTAAGCGGTTTTGTGGATTATATCGGCACAAGCTCGGCTTTGGAAATTAAAGATTTTACCAAGGACAAGCTCGTAGCGCAAGCGCAAAACATTATGGAAAACAGCCATGAAATAAAGAAAAATCTTTCGGAAAAAATAGTGGAATTCAGAAAAAAAGCGCAAACAACAGCAAAAATGGCAATAGAACTGATTAAACACTAAGAAAGGAAGTACAACTATATGCGATTAATGGGAATAGATTACGGTGATGCAAGAGTAGGTATTGCTCTTTCTGACCCTTTGATGATAATGTCTCAGGGCTTTAAAACTATAAAGAACGACGGAACAGATGCCCTTTACCAAGAAATTGTATCCATAATAAAAGAAAAAGAAGTTACAAAAATAGTAATCGGTCTTCCCAAAAATATGGACAACTCTCAGGGTTTTCGCACAGATGCAACAATGGAGTTTGCCGAAAAACTCAAAACATTTACAGATGTTACAATAGATTTTTCCGACGAGCGCCTGACTACTGTCAGCGCACATGGATTTTTAAATGAAATGAATGTAAGAGGTAAAAAGAGAAAAGGCGCGGTAGACACCCTTTCGGCGGCGCTGATCTTGGAAACCTATATGAAGAAAAACGGTCTTTGTTAGGAGGTAGTTTATGCGACGGATATTGTCACTTGTGATTGCAATGATACTTATGCTTTCGGCAATAAGCGTAAATGCAGCACAAATTTATTACGATGACGACTGGCATACATACGAAGGGAATATTTTCACATTAAAGGTTGACGGCAAAACCGTAAACTGCGAAGTGCCGCCTATTGTGTTTAATGATTATTCTGTTGTACCTGCCCGTGATGTGTTTGAAACTGTAGGCGCAACTGTTGGGTGGAGTGCGATAAATCAAAAAGTAACCGTAACCTACGAAGACGATGTGATAGAGCTTTATATAAACAATAAAACAGCAAAGAAAAACGGCAAAAAAGAAACAATGCCTATCCCGCCGAAACTCATAAACGGAAAAACGATGATACCTGCCCGTTATGTTGCTGAGTCTTTGGGATTTGATGTTAGCTTTGATTCTTCAACTGACACAATTAAAATAGATACAGGGAAATCCGTAACTACACCAGCTCCGACTCCTACCCCTGTACCCACTCCGTCTAATCCGGCGGCACCCAGCGAAAAACCTACCTATGATATAACTCTCACTGCGTACTCTTACCAAAGAGATGGCGATACAGTAACAACCACATTTACATTCAACAAAAGTGTTAAGTTTTCTCATTTTATGCTCAAAGAGCCTACGAGAATTGTAGTGGATACACAGAACACAAAGTTTCCCACAACACTTACAGCCTCATCAACAGGCTATGAGGATGTAACAGGAATAAGACTGGGACAGCAGGTATCAGGCGTGAGAATTGTGTTTGATGTAACAGAGGAACTTGACTACAAGGTGACAACTTCAGGCAAAAAGCTTATAGTAAAAATCGGTGGTGACCTTACAGAGGAAACTGCACCTACAACACCTGAAGCAGATAAACCTGACGAGCCTGAAGTAGTAGAGCCGGTAATTCCTGACCCGCCATCATACGCACCCACAAGAACGGTATATTTAGACCCCGGTCACGGCGGTGAGGACCCTGGTGCAATCTTTACAGACGAAGACGGCACAATCTGGCGCGAAAGTGATATAAACTTAGGTGTTGCATTAAAGGTAAGAGATATTTTGCAGGCGAACGGTGTAAAGGTAATTATGTCAAGAGATACGGATAAAACTGTTGACCTTGTAAGCAGACCAAAAGATGCAAACAACAAACAAGCAACGCTTTTTGTCAGCGTTCATACAAATTCTTTTGTTGCTGACACTGCATACGGTATCGAAACATGGGGTACATTGCAGTACAGTGCCACCTATGCAGGAGTCACGGACAAAACTCTTGCTACAAACATTCAGAATGCGGTAATAAGCAAAACAGGCGCTCACAGCCGTGGTGTTAAGGACTCTACAGGCCTTGCAGTGCTGAAACACTCAATTATGCCGTCGGTACTTATTGAGGTTGGTTTTATATCAAACACCAATGAGCGTGCGCTTATGTTTACAGACAGCTATCGTCAGAAACTGGCTGAAGGTATAGCTGAGGGTATATTAAAAACTCTACAGCAAATGGGCTTATAGAATAATATGTAAAATTCTCCACATAATAAGTAAAATCGTGTGGAGGATTTTTTTATGGATAAAAACGAAAAACAAAGGGAAGACATAAAGGATTTTGGTTCGAGTGAAATAAAAAACAGCCGTGGAAATATCCATTGTTTAACAATTGTGGGAGAAATAGAGGGACACAATGTACTTCCGCCATCGTCTAAAGCTACAAAGTATGAGCATGTACTGCCTTTGCTGGTTTATGTTGAGCAGAATGAGGAAATCGACGGGCTTTTGCTCATTTTAAACACAATGGGCGGTGATGTGGAGGCAGGACTTGCTATAGCAGAGCTGGTGTCGTCCATGACAAAACCTACGGTTTCACTTGTTTTGGGCGGTAGCCATAGCATTGGTGTTCCACTGGCAGTATCAGCAAAGCGCTCGTTTATTGCAAGCTCTGCCACTATGACAATACACCCTGTAAGAATGAGCGGTACAGTTATAGGTTCTCCTCAAACTTATGAGTACTTTCGCAAAATGCAGGACAGAATTACAGAATTTGTATGTAATAATTCTAATATTTCGCCCCAAAAATTTACAGAACTTATGATGAAAACAGGGGAAATGGCAAACGATGTAGGCACCATAGTTTCGGGTGATGATGCGGTTGAATTTGGGTTGATTGATGAAAAAGGAGGTCTTGACAGCGCCCTTGAATTTTTGTATAATGAAATAACAAAGAGTAAGGGCGGTGACACAGATGTTAACAGACATCGAAATAGCTCAGCAGGCGAGAATGAAGCCAATTGCTGAGGTGGCAGAAAAAATTGGAATTAAAGAAGACGAATTAGAATTTTATGGTAAATATAAAGCTAAACTTTCCTCTGATGTTTGGGAGAGAGTAAAGGATAATCCCGACGGAAAACTGGTGCTTGTGACAGCAATCAATCCCACGCCTGCAGGTGAGGGCAAAACCACAATCACAGTTGGTCTTGGACAGGCTATGGCGCGCATTGGTGCAAAGACATCAATTGCCCTTCGTGAACCCTCATTAGGCCCTGTTATGGGCATTAAGGGCGGAGCTGCCGGCGGTGGTTACGCTCAGGTTGTTCCCATGGAGGATATTAATTTACATTTTACAGGTGATTTTCACGCAATTACAGCGGCTAACAACTTGCTTTGTGCTATGATTGATAACCACATCAAGCAGGGCAACGAATTAGGCATTGACCCCACAAGAATCGTATTTAAAAGAGTTTTAGATATGAATGACCGCGCTCTTCGTGAGGTTGTTGTTGGCTTAGGTGGTAAAATCAACGGTATTGTCCGTCAGGATGGCTTTACAATTACCGTTGCATCTGAGATTATGGCAATTCTTTGTATGGCAAGCGACCTTGCGGATTTAAAGGAAAGACTTTCGCGCATTGTTGTTGGCTATACTTATGATGATAAAGAAGTAAAAGCTAAAGATTTGCATGCTGAAGGTGCAATGTGTGCTCTTTTAAAGGACGCAATCAAGCCCAATCTTGTGCAGACTTTGGAAAATACTCCCTGCTTTATGCACGGCGGACCTTTTGCAAATATAGCTCACGGTTGTAACAGCGTTCAGGCAACAAAGCTTGCCCTAAAGCTTTCTGACTATGTTATTACAGAAGCAGGATTTGGTGCAGACTTAGGTGCTGAAAAGTTTTTGAACATTAAGTGCCGTATTGCAGGGCTTAAACCCTCGGCGGTTGTAATTGTTGCAACAGTAAGAGCGCTAAAGTATAACGGTGGAGTGGCTAAGGCGGATTTAGGCCCTGAAAATGTAGACGCGTTGAAAAAGGGTATAGTAAACCTTGGTAAGCATATTGAAAATATAGGTAAATTTGGCGTTCCTGTTGTGGTTGCAATTAACCGTTTCCTGACAGATACAGACTCAGAACTCAAAACCATAGAGGAATACTGCAAGTCATTAGGTGCAGAATTTGCATTGGCTGAAGTGTTTGCTAAAGGTGGCGAAGGTGGAGTAGAATTAGCAAAAAAACTGGTTGAAACTATCGAAACCAAGGAATCAAATTATGTGCCTATTTATGACGAAAACTTGCCCATAAAGGAAAAAATCGAAATTATAACAAAAGAAATCTACGGTGGCGACGGAGTAATCTTTACACCTGCTGCTGAAAAACAGATTAAAACTCTGGAAGAAACAGGTTACGGTAATTTGCCTGTATGTATGGCAAAAACACAGTATTCGCTGTCTGATAACGAAAAACTCTTAGGACGCCCCGAGGGCTTTAAGATTACAATAAGAGAGGTTAAGGCTTATGCCGGTGCAGGTTTTGTAACGGCACTTTCCGGCAATATTATGACAATGCCTGGACTTCCTAAAGCACCTGCGGCAGAGCGCATTGATATTGATAACGATGGTATGATAACAGGATTGTTTTAATAACAAAAAGCCGAGGCGTTAGCCTCGGCTTTTTGTTATTCATTTTCTTTTTCTGCGTCGTCTGCTAAATTTGCTAATGACTCTATAACTTTGGTGTAAAGCTCCATGGGATTTTTACGAAAACCCTTAGCATATCTTGCGGCTTTTTCTTTATTTCCTGTAAATACAGTCATAGAAAGAAGAGTAGTCTTGCCTTCGGTAATTTCTACTTCTACATTGTAAAGGTTACGCTCGGCTGGAGTTACAATGCACTTCACCTGAGTCTTTGGACCTTCGCGGTTTAAGTATTCATCAATTGTGCGCTTTATAGATGCTCTCACACTCGCTGTTATTTTATCGTCAAACACATCTATCATTTCAATGCCCTGTTGTGTAAGGTCAAGTTTTTCAACTTCGTCGCGCCATACATTTTTTGTATAATTCTCGGGCAAAAGTTTGTCAAGGGCATCACAAAGGTCAATAAATTCAACACTTGTAGATGATAGCATAATGTGCTTTATATCGCCGTCCGATAAAGGCTCGCCTGCGTATCTGATACACAAAAGAATGCACAGCCTTATTTCGCCAGGGTCATTTAATCTATAATATATATTATCAAAATTCACGATTTCACATCCTTTTCGATAATGATACCACAAAAGACATCAAAAATCAACAATATATTGAAAAAGACATTTTTTTGTGGTAAAATAGAATTAATTATCAGGTGATTTATACTAAGGAGTAACCTATGGAAATTAAAAAAATCACATCAGCACAAAATGAATATATAAAAAAGCTGTCAAAGCTCAGTTCAAAAAAACACAGAGAGGAATCAGGCGTGTTTTTGGCTGAGGGTGAACACCTTGCGGAAATGGTTTGTGCATCGACCTATGTGGTGGAAACAATCATTATGACCGAGGAATATTATGTGAAAACTCCCCACAAATTTTCGGGTGACATTATTTTAGTGCCTGAGAGCATTATGGAAAAAATAGCAGATGCCAAAACCCCTCAGGGAGTTTTGGCTGTGGTTAAGATGCCCGAAGAATCCGAAAAGCTTGAA
>JAGBXV010000084.1 GCA_017629115.1 Clostridia bacterium
CAGAGCGCAGATAAGCGGCGGGGCAAGCACATATTCTTTGAGAAACACAGAACGCACATACACATATACAGATGTTTTAAACGGATTTACTGTTAATGTGGACGCTGCCACAGCAGATGAAATAAAGAAAATAGACGGGGTCAAGGCCGTAATAGAGAATGAAACTATTTCAGTTATTGAACCTGTTGGCAAAGAAATTAACTATGATGTTTCATCCGTGACCGGGTTTGCAGGCAATACTGTAACAACTCCTGCAGATATAAGTACAGGTAATATGATAAATACTCAGACCGCTTACGATAAAGGGTATAACGGTAAAGGTCGTGCCATTGCAATTTTAGACACGGCAATTTTACCACAGCATTCATATTTTAACATTAGCGATGAAGCAACTGTGCGATATACACAGGCTGATATTGAAAAGATTATAAACAAAAAAGGATTAAATGTTGGCGCCACTGCTGAAAATGCATACTACAATCCCAAAATTCCTTTTGCGTATAGCTACGCAGAAAATTGTACGGATATATCATCCGGTGAAAATCACGGAGCCCATGTTGCAGGAATTGCGGCCGGTGGAAAAGTGATGATTAACAACAAGTTTTATATAAGCGGAATTGCACCCGAAACACAAATATTATTCTTTGGCATATTTGATAAAACTACCGGTACGGCGGCGGCGGATACACTTATTGCGGCATTTGAAGATGCTGTGAAATTTGGTGTGGATGCCATAAACTTGAGTATTGGCAGACCATATCGTAGCGAAAACAATGATGATGTATTCTCAGAGATTGCAAAAAACGCTGAAAATGCCGGAATTTCTGTTGTTTATGCCGCGGGTAATGAAGATAAAGGGGATTGTGTAGAAACTTTTGACATAGATTACAGTACAGCAGATAACAGAAGCTATCTTACCACAACTAAGGTTGGCTCAGTGCAGAATGAATACATTGATTTTGAATATCTTGAGGATAATCTCGGAAATAAATACAAGTGCGTATCAAATGGTAAAAGTGTCGCTTTTGACTTTATACAAATAGCAAACTGCGGCAAAGGCTCTGCCGGGGAAATCAATTCTGCTGATGTTTCCGGAAAAGTTGCTTTTATAACTATGCCACACAAGGCAGATTCTCCGGAGGGTATTGGTACATATTACGCCAGAGCAGTTGCGGGTGGTGCAAAGGCTGTTGTTATAGCAATTAACACCAACAATGATTTGTCTTACGGGATTGTGTCATCAGCCACATGTCCTATATTGACGGTTACCGAAAGAACCGGGCAATTTATTTTAGACAGCGGAGCTACTTCATTAAAGTTTGCAAATGCAAAGGAAATTCTTAAGAGTGATGAGGCGGGTTGCGTCAGCTATTACAGCTCGTATGGCTACGCAGACAATTTAGATATATCAATTGATTTTGCGGCTCCGGGCGGAAACATTCTTTCGTCGGTATTGTCTCAGAATGGTTATATGTACAAATCAGGTACATCTATGGCAACACCCCATATCACAGGTGCTACCATATTAATGTATCAGTATGTAGATACTGCGTTTCCTACATATACAGGCACCAATAAAGTAAGGCTTATCAGGAAACTGCTTGCCTCTACAGCAAAAACAGTATATGATTCCGACGGAGTTATAGCTTCTCCCAGAAAGGTTGGCGCAGGGCTTATTGATTTGCAAGGCGCCATGAGTACATCAGTATATTTGACAGGTGTGGATTCTGAATATACAAGGGTAAATCTGGGTGCTGGTTTAACAGAAAATTTCGAGGTAAATTTTGAAGTTCACAATTTAGGTAATGCAGAGGTTGTTTTTGATGCAGCACAAGTTGAATTGTCAAGTGACGATTATTATGTAACGGGAAATAAAATTGCTTTTGACGGATTAAGAAAGCTTAACGCAACTGTGACAGGAGGAGGTAATATTACCGTTCCTGCAAATAGCAAGGTTCAGGTTTCTCTTGAGGTAACTCTGTCAGGCGACGATATTGAATACTTAAGTAGGGCTATGACAAACGGTTTCTTTATTGATGGCAAGGTCACACTCACAGGTTCTGACAACTGCGATGTTGGCATTCCTTTTTCCGGTTTTTACGGCAACTGGTCAAAGCTCCCCATAATGAACGAAAAAAGAGTCCTTGACTATTTTTCCTTAATGGGACTTTCAGCGAACGGATTTATGCCCCCTGCAATGATATTAAAGGAAAACTCACAAATTGTTATGCCCATATCAAATGTTGTGGACGAAAGTGTAGCGCAAATTCCCGTTGCTGTGTTTGCCAACCCCATAAGAAACGCCTTTATGACAATAAGGGTTGACGAAAAAACCGTACTTAATGATGCGTTTATTAATAAATTTTATGATTTAGGGTATTACCTTGAAAATATAAAATTAGGTGATTTGTCTGACGCTTCGGTTATTACTGTTGATTGCGACTTCCCTATGACACACAGGGCGCAAGCAAGCAAACCTTTACAATAAACACCGTAAAGGATAGCTCATCCCCTGTTATTTCGGATGTTTACGCCAGTCAAAAAACCGACGGCGACTACGCATACTTAACAGTTTCTGACAATTACGGCGTAGGCGCAGTAACCGCCAAGGGCGAATATGGCGGTAAATGGTACTACAGTGATGCGTATATCCAGAAGACCTCAGCAACGGCAGAATTCTATATTACCGCCCTTGATAATTTACATTACTATGTGTACGACTGCGCTTTTAATATGACAGCACTCGCTCCACATATCGGCATTGATGTAAATGGCGGTGTTGCTACCTACACAAACACTACCCACAAAAAATTAAGCGGTGTATGTTTAATAGCCTTATATGGCGACGGAAATAAAATGACATATTTCGGTCAACTTTCTGACGGCGATATTACAATAGATGCGTATGACACAGCAGGATTCGATGTGTCTGCATACAAAGGCAAAAACTACAAGCTTTTCTTCTGGAGTGACTTACAAAGCGTTACTCCCATTTGCGACAATTTTGAGACGAAGTAGAAATTTACAAGAACAGGCGTGCATCAAAATGCAATCCATTTTGACGCACGCCTCTTTATTTCTGCTCAAAAATATCCTCGCTCTCCTCCAAAGGAAAGACCGTAAGCTTTGTGCTGCTAAGGTCTGCCTTGTTAATGTTCACAGCCGTAATGCGCCTGTTTTCGTAAGTTGTGTAGTAGTAAATTCCCTTTTCCATATCGCAACAGGAGGAGTAAAGAGTATATTCATATTTGTCACCAACACGCACACAGCCTTTTTGCTGTTCTACCGATGTCAGAATATGAAAAAACTGACTCAAGCTTTCCTCCTTCGAGTTTAAAAGGGTAAAAGCCGCGCGCACAAATCTTGATGCCGAAGATAAATCTCCGGGTATGCCAATTCCGCCCATACCACGACTGTATGGAGCGAGATTTATTTTATCTGAAAAACGGTTTTCGGGCTCATCACTGGTTGCGTTCATATAATTTGAAAGATTAGTTAAGTGGTAATCAAATGCGGGATTGTTTGTAAGCACTCCTACGGGGTTTTCATAAATTTTTAAATCGTGTCTTAATGGCTCAACCACAATGGAGCTTTCTTTATCGGCTATCATCCAATGAAGAGGCGTATTTGGAAACTCCTTGCTAAAAGGAGTGTCAATAATGTTTATTCTTGTGAGTAGTTTTTTTGCCTCTTTTACGGTCTCGCACTTTCCTAAAATATACGGTATCAACTCAAAGGGCGCCAAGTTGTCCGCCCCGTGACATGGGGGCATATAGCAGGCATTATGGGGAAAATTAAGCCCTGCCATTGCAAGTCCCGCCTTGTTTACACCGTCAAAATACAAAGGATAATTATCGACCACTATGCCCATACCGATTATAGCTTGGTGGGTGTCAAGCCGTGGCATTTGCCTGAAAGTTAATGGAAAGTTTTCGGGCGTTATTAAAACCTTCTCGCCGTAGGTAATTTCCAAATCTAAATTTCTTCCAAAATATTTGTTAAAATGAACTGCTGTACACATAGTATCACCTCAAGAGTATTTTGGATAAAATACGGGAAAAAATTCATTTACAAGACTAATTGTTTATGGTAAAATTGTTGTGCGAGGAGGAATGAATATGAAATGGTTTATAGCATCAGACATTCACGGAAGCGCATATTATGCAAAAAAAATGATTGAAGCTTACAAGAGAGAACAAGCAGATAAGATGCTTCTTTTGGGTGACATTTTGTACCACGGACCCAGAAACGACCTGCCCCGTGATTATGCCCCAAAGAAAGTGATTCCCCTTTTGAACGCCGAAAAAGAGCGCATTCTGTGCGTCCGCGGCAATTGCGATGCCGAGGTTGACCAGATGGTGCTTGACTTTCCCATTATGGACGATTTTGTGCTGATAGAGGATGGCGGAGTGCTGATTTTTGCCACGCACGGCCATGTTTACAACGAGGAAAAGCTCCCCGACGGCGAGTTTGACATTTTGCTTCACGGCCACACTCATGTACCGAAAATCACAGACCACGAAAAATATGTATATATAAACCCAGGTTCAGTGTCTATTCCCAAAGAGGATAGCCACCACGGCTATATGATTTTCGAGCAGGGTAGATTTTTGTGGAAAGATTTTGACGGTAAAATTTTAAAGGAATACTATATTAAATAAAAATAAAACTCAGGCGTTGCCTGAGTTTTATTTTTATTTAATATAGTTATACGGATTTTGCGCTACATCATTTTTTCTGATTTCAAAATGTAAATGAGGTCCTGTGGAGCGACCTGTTGAGCCTACTGCCGCAATTTTATCACCCTTTGCCACAACATCGCCCACATTGGCATAAAGCTGGGAGCAATGAGCGTAATATGTGACAAATCCATTCTGGTGGTCAATCTTTATAATGTTGCCGTAGCCGTTGCTTCTGTACTCTGATTCTATAACAATTCCGTTATCAGAAGCATATATGGGCGTACCTGTGGGCGCACCCACATCAATACCCTGATGCGCTCTGCCCCAGCGACTGCCGTAAGGAGATGTAAGTCTGCCTGATGTAGGCATTATAAATGACCCTGTGCCTGCAGAAGGAGGAAGCTCCTTTGTTCCTACAAGCACTACCTGTGTTTTGGGCATTGTTATTACATCGCTTTCTATCACATTCTCTTCGGTTATAACGCCGTTTATTTTTGTAATATATGCGTGAAGATATTTTTTACCCGGCACGCCTTTTGTTTCTATTCTTGTCTGTCCTACATAGACTGACGAGTCTTCTTTTTCTTCTATTTCAAAGGGAATTTCAATATTACCGTTAATATATTCCACTGTTTTAATAGGAATTACAGGCTCGCCTGTGTATATTTTTAAACTCATACCCACGGCGATTTCTTCCACTTCATTTTCTGATAAAATATCCTCTTTGGCAACACTGTAGCTTTCGCTTATTGCTTCGATTGTTTCGCTTTCGGCAACTGTATGAATAACAGCTTTTCCTTTTAAAATTTCATCCATTGCCTCATCATAAGTGCGAACTGCATCCTGCGGAACATGGCCCTGCGTTACCAAAACTTCGGCACCGTAACCCACAGTTATTGATTCATCATCGCTTTTAAAGTTTTCAATATAAGTATCTACCACTTTGTTTGCATCTTCTTCAGAAGACAATGCCACAACAAAATTTCCGTCTGCTGCGACGGTGTAGCCCTCAACCATTTTCTCCGAAACGGCTTTTATGTTTTCTGCAAGCTCTTCTTTTTCGGTAAAAGAACCAACAGATACTATTTCCATAGTAAATTTTTCACCGGCAACCGGTGTTAACTCTATTTCCGAAATATTGCTTACCTCTGTTTTTACCTCATCCAATATTTCGTAATACTCACCTTTTGTAGCTACTGTGCCAAGCACCACATTGTCCACCTTTATGGTATATCCAACTCTGTAGTTGGACACAACAGATACTGTAGCTATTAAAACTGCCGATATTAAGGCCAATACAACTAAATTCTTTTTACTGTTTTTTATGTCAAATAATCTCTGACATTTTTTCAGCGTCGCTTTTTCTATAGGCGCCGAATTTTTAATTTTTAACATCTAACCACCCTTGTTTTATTTTTCGTTACACAAATATTCTATGCAACGATTACGAAATTATTACAAAGTTGTTAACTGCACTCTACCATATATAACACATTTTGTCAAGGGTTTTTCGTTAATTTGTTATTCTGTCCAAAAAGCAAAAACCCGAAAACCCTGACGGTTATCGGGTTTTTCGGGTTAAAATGCCATATGATTTTTTTGGAATTGTTAATACTCCGTTCACACTTTTGATTTCATTTTTGTTACAAATTATTACAAAATCTTCATTTTTTGTAATAATTTCGTCTTTTTCGGACATATTTATAACAAAAAGCAGGTCTCCTCGGGTGTAACACATAGCACCGCCCGAAATATCTATCTCCTCAATTAAACTGTCAAAATCCTCAGGATACACCTTCCTCAGCAATGCCAGTTCTTTTACCAGTTGGAAAATTTCTGTATTTTCCTTTCCGTAGGGGTAACCTTTTCTGCAATATGGGTCAGAAAAACCCTCTGCACCTACTTCATCGCCATAGTACACACAGGCAATCCCAGGAAGAGAAAACAGCAAAAACATCGAAGCCATTGCGCCCTCTATGCCCTTTTGCCACTCATCACCCGACAACACATAATCCTTTGCCTCATCACGGGAAACCGTTCTTTCTACTCCTGTGGCATTGATAATCCTTTCCGTATCATGGGTTGAGATTATGTTCATCAAACAGTCTAATGAGGGTTTTGGGTAATTTTCCTCAATAGTCAAAACACTTTCCCTAAAGCTTTGGGCGTCAGCATTCTTTATATAATTTATTATTGCCGTGCGCCAGGGATAATTCATAACGCTGTCCAACTGTTTGCCCAGTAAATATCTGCGCCTTACGCCGTAGGCAAACTTGTTTGTAGCATCCTCCCATACCTCGCCTATAATAAGCGCCTGTGCATCAGTTTCCTTTACGCGATGGCGAAGAGCGTCTATAAACCGGTCAGGCAACTCGTCAGCAACATCTAAACGCCAACCCGAAGCACCGTTGTTTTGCCAATAGTTCAAAACTCCGTTTTCACCTGTAATGAACTCCATATAATCGGGGTGAGTTTCATTTACATTAGGAAGATTTTCAAAGCCCCACCAACACTCGTAGCCCTGTTGGTTGAAATTGTACCAATTATAATAAGGAGAGTTTTCTCCCTGACAAGCACCAACGCTGTCGTAATGTCCGTACTTATTAAAATATAGACTATCCGCACCGGTATGGCTGAAAACTCCGTCTAAAACAACTCTGATTCCGAGCTTTTGCGCCTCGTTGCACAATCTTATAAAATCTTCATTTGTGCCAAGGTATGGGTCAATATTTAAATAATTTCCTGTGCTGTAGCGGTGGTTTTCAGGACTTTCGAATATGGGGTTTAAATATATAATATCTGCTCCCATTTCCTTAATATAAGGAAGTCTTTCGATTATTCCCTCAATGTTTCCCATAAAAAAGTCATTGCCTTGATTTTTGGGAGTGCTAAACCAATCCTCCACAATTTCCCGTTCATTTTTTGCAGGGTTGTACATATAATTATTACTACGGCAAAATCTATCAGGAAAAATCTGATACATAACTTTATTTTTTGCCCAGTCGGGAGTTTTGAAGTCATCATCATAAACAGTGAGCTGCCATTCGTCAAGCCAATCCTCTACGAAAGCAATTCCGTCCCGCTGCCCGCAAAACCGAACCCCTTCTGGAGAAGAAAACTCAAACCGATAAAAATAAAGCCCCGACAGTTCAAAAGAAATTTCACAGGAAAACCGCATATACTCATCACGCATCTTTACACAGCTCATGGGATGAGCCAAAAAATCCGACCGTTCATCGGCCCGTATGCAAAGAGTAACATCCTGCGGATTTTCAGAAGCTAAAATATCTATATTAAATGTACATTTTTTGTTTGTAGGCAACGCCCCAAAGCACGACTTATATTCACGCTCTTTGGAATTATAAATTATTCTTTCCAACCTTACACCGCCTCGGGATAATTTTCTATAATCAAAAGAATACTACTAATATTCCTTTTTGTCAATGATTTGATTTTTGTCGAATTTCAACATTCGACAATTTTTTGTGAAATTTTTATAAAAAATTTACAAAAATAATTAAAAAGTTATTAAAATACTACAAAACACTTTATTTTTAAAAAAGGGTATGATATACTAAATATGATAAGATATACTGAATTTATGTCCTACGGAGGAATCACATATGAACGACAAAGACTACAGCCTTGCCGAATACCTCTTTCACGAGGGAACAAACTATTGCGCATACGATTACTTAGGAGCACATTTTGTAACAGAAAGTATGTGCGCCTTCAGAGTGTGGGCGCCTAATGCCTCACAAGTATTTGTGACAGGTTCTTTTTGCGATTGGCAGGAGGACGCTCATGAGGCTCACAGAATAACCGACGGCGGAATTTTTGAATGTATTATAGACGGCGTGTCCGAATTTGATTCATATAAATATGTTATAAAAACCCGCGACGGCGAAACTCTTCACAAAGCAGACCCCTACGCGTATCATTCAGAAACCCGTCCGGGCACTGCATCAAAGGTCTATGATATTGACGGCTTTAGCTGGAGTGATAAAAAATGGATGGACTCCCGCAGCGGAAATGATTTTTCAAAGCCTTTAAACATCTATGAGCTTCACTTCGGCTCGTGGAAGCGGTATTCTGACGGCGAGTGCTTTAACTACGATAAAATGACAGAAGAACTAATCCCCTATGTTAAAGAAATGGGTTTTACCCACATTGAGCTTATGCCAATGAGTGAATACCCCTACGATAAATCCTGGGGATATCAGGTTACTGGCTACTATGCGCCCACCTCTAGATATGGCACGCCCAAAGACTTTATGGCATTTGTAGACGCCTGCCATAGAGCCGGAATCGGCATAATTTTAGACTGGGTGCCTGCACATTTTCCCAAGGACGCTCAGGGTTTAGCGGACTTTGACGGCACAAGCTGTTATGAATACTCTGACCCCAAAAAGCGCGAGCATCCCGACTGGGGCACAAGAATTTTTGACTACGCAAGAAACGAGGTAAGGTGTTTCTTAATTTCAAACGCCTGCTTCTGGTTAGAAAAATACCACATTGACGGACTTCGTGTTGATGCAGTTGCTTCAATGCTTTACCTTGACTACGGTAAAGAGGATGGTCAATGGACACCAAACCAATACGGCGGAAACGGCAATTTAGAGGCTAAGGAATTTTTACAGAAATTAAACGAGCGCGTGTTCGCAGCCTATCCCGGTGTGCTTATGATTGCCGAGGAATCCACCGCCTGGCCGTTAGTTACCTATCCCACTGATGTTGACGGTCTTGGCTTTAACTATAAGTGGAACATGGGCTGGATGAATGATTCTCTTCTTTATATGGAGCAAGACCCATTCTTCAGAAACGGCGTTCACGACAAGCTCACCTTCTCTATGACTTATGCTTTTTCAGAAAACTTTATACTGCCACTATCTCACGATGAGGTTGTACACGGCAAGCGCTCACTACTTTCTAAAATGCCAGGCGAATACGAGGATAAATTTAAAAACCTTCGGGCATACCTTGGCTATATGTACGCTCACCCAGGTAAGAAGCTTTTGTTTATGGGCGCGGAATACGGTCAGTTTATCGAATGGAACGAAGAAGCAGAGCTGGACTGGAGTTTGCTTGCTTACGATACCCACGCGCAGCAGAAAGAATTTACAAAAGCCTTGTGTAACTTCTACTTAAATACTCCTGCCCTATGGGAACAGGACAACACATGGGAAGGTTTTTCCTGGGCAACAGTTGATGACAATATCAACAATGTTATCGCCTTTGAGCGAATTGACAAAAAGGGAAATTCCGTACTCTCTGTTTCCAACTTCTCATCCGTCAAGCAGGAAAACTACAAAATCGGCGTTTCACGCCCGGGCGTTTATACAGAGGTTTTTTCCTCTGATGATGCAGCCTTTGGCGGAAGCGATATAAAAAATGAAAAGGTAACTGCAAAAAAAGGAGTTTTTAACGGCAAGGACTACTACCTGTCCTTAACATTGCCACCTTTTTCCACTATCTACCTTTATAAAAAGAAACCTGCAAAAAGAGTAAATAAATAAATTCACAATATATAGGAGGCCCACTTATGAAATTAAAAAAAGAAATGATTGCTATGCTGCTCGCTGGCGGTCAGGGCAGCAGACTTTATGTACTCACATCAAGCCGCGCAAAGCCTGCCGTTCCCTTTGGAGGCAAATACCGCATTATTGACTTTACACTTTCTAACTGTTCAAACTCAGGTATTGATACGGTCGGCGTGCTTACTCAGTACAAACCCCTTGAGCTTAACGCCTACATCGGCACAGGACAGCCATGGGATTTAGACCGTATGAACGGAGGTATTCAGGTACTTCCTCCCTATGTAACAGGCTCAGACGGTCAGTGGTACAAGGGTACAGCTAATGCAATATATCAAAACATTGAATTCATTGAACAATATTCGCCCACATATGTTTTAATTTTATCGGGCGACCATGTTTATAAAATGGACTATGCCAAGATGCTCAAATTCCACAAAGAAAAGGGCGCAGATGCTACAATCGCAGTTATGGATGTGCCTATTGACCAGGCATCAGCATTTGGCATTATGAATACAAACGAGGATTTGTCTATTTACGAATTTGAAGAAAAACCCAAAGTGCCAAAGTCTACAAAAGCATCAATGGGTGTATATATTTTCACTTGGGAAAAACTCAAAAAATACATGATAGAGGACGAAGCTAACCCCGAATCCTCTAACGACTTCGGAAAAAACATCATTCCTAATATGCTAAACGCAGGTGAGCGTATGTTCGCTTATCCCTTTGACGGCTATTGGAAGGATGTAGGTACGGTAGACAACTTGTGGGAAGCAAATATGGACTTATTAAATCCCACAATTCCCCTTAACTTAAGCGATCCCTTGTGGCGTATTTACTGCAGACACTCTCTTACCACCCCTCATTTCATCGGCGAAAGTGCCGACATTAAAAACTCTATGATTACAGAGGGCTGTGATGTTGAGGCTTGCGTTAATAACTCTATTCTATTCTCTGATGTTACAGCAGCGGCAGGCGCATCTGTTGACTACTCTGTTGTTATGAGAAATGTACAAATCAAGGCAGGTGCCAAGGTACAGTATGCAATTATTGCAGACGACGCCGTAATAGAAGAAGGCGCAATAGTCGGCGCACCTCCTGAGGACTTCCCCGACCGCGACAACTGGGGAATAGCTGTAATAGGACAGGGCGCGAAAGTTCGGGCAGGACAAAAGGTTCTTCCCAAAGAAATGCTCGCCCCCGGCGAAAGCCGCTAAATATCATACGAAACGGAGTTGACAAAATGGACGCATTTTGCATATTATTCACAGACACTTACGACAGTAAAGAAAATAAATTAAACGAATTATCAGGCAAAAGAACTCTCGCATCCATCCCTTTTGGAGCAAGATTTCGACTGATTGACTTTATGCTTTCATCATTGGTCGGGGCATCAGTCCACAACATAGGTATCATCACCAAAAGCAAATACGGCTCATTGATGGACCACTTAGGTTGGGGTAAGGATTGGGATTTAGACCGCAAAAACGGCGGACTTAAAATTCTAACCCCCTTTGCTACAACTGACTTTTCCTACAACGACAACCAATTCGAAATTCTAAAGAGCGTTCACGGTTACATCGACAGTATGCTTCCTGAATATTGCGTTGTTGCCAATGCAAATATGGTAGCAAATATTAATTTTAACGAGATGTTTGCACGCCACATTGAATCAGGTGCTGACATAAGCGTGCTTTGCACAAAGCGCTTACCTACCGACAGTGACACAGAGCTTACTTTGGACGAAGCATCAAAAGTTACAAAAGCAATAATTCACACAACCAGCAAAAACGAGGAAACATATATTGCTGAAGATGTTTTCATAATGGAAAAGTCTCTCCTTTATGCGCTTATTGACCACGGTGTAAGCTACGGCTGGAGAACATTCAAAAAAGATGTTATTGCAAAGAAATTTGCAGAGCTTAATATTAACGCTTATGAACACAAGGGTTACTTTAAGATTATAGACAGCCCCGAGGTGTATTTATCAGCAAATCTGGATATGCTTAACAGAGAAATAAGACAGGATATATTCCGCACCTCACAGCCCATACTCACTCGTACAAAGGACTCTGTTCCCACAAAGTATGGTGACAACGCTCATGTTTCGAATTGTTATGTGGCAGACGGCTGCGTGATTGACGGCGAAATCGAAAACAGCATTATTTTCAGAAATGTAAAAATTGCAAAAGGTGCTAAAATCAGCAATTCTGTAATTATGCAAAACTCAGTTATTGAGAAGGATGCTTCTCTTGAATGTGTAATAATTGACAAAAATGTAAAAATATCTGAAAATAAGGAAATTCGTGGCGTAAAAACCTTGCCCGTTGTTGTTAATAAAGGCAAAACTGTGTAGAAAATTTAACAAACCTTTAGGAAATTTGTCAATAGACTATTTTCGCCAAATTTAGTAAAATAGTTATATGAGGAGTGATTATTTAAATGAAGGTTTTGTATGCCACATCAGAAGCTGCACCCTTTTTAAAAACAGGCGGCTTGGGCGATGTTTTGGGAGCTCTTCCCAAGGCAGTTGCTAATGAGGGCATTGACGCCCGTGTTATTATGCCGCTTTATTCAGATATTCCCCACAGTCTTCGTAGCCAGATGGAATTTATAGATAACTTCTATGTGACCATCAGCTGGCGAAAGACTTACTGCGGTGTGTTCAAATCTACTGTTGGTCAGGTAACATACTATTTTATCGACAACGAACAGTATTTTTCACGCAATCAGATTTATGGTGAATACGATGATTCTGAGCGCTTTGCATTTTTTTCAAAGTCAGTTCTAGATGTTTTGAATTTAATAGACTTTTTCCCTGATGTTATTCACATAAACGACTGGCAAACATCACTTTTGCCCGTTTACTTAGAGGCATTTTACAGGGCGGATGAGCGCTATAGGAATATAAAAACCGTGCTTTCCATCCACAATATTGAATTTCAGGGAAAATACAACCCCATTATACTGGGCAGTATTTTCGGGCTTGATGTTAATTTCCGCTCGCTGTTAATGTATGACGGAAATATCAACCTGTTAAAAGGCGCTATTGAAACCTGTGATATGATTACCACAGTCAGCAACACCTACGCTCAGGAAATCCTACACGAAACACATTCTCACGGGCTTCATAACATTTTGATTCCCAGACAGTATAAGCTACGGGGTGTGGTAAACGGAATTGACACCGATGTGTTTAATCCTGAAACCGACAGCGCCATAGTTAAAACATATAACTATGACACCATAAGATTTAAGTCCACAAACAAAAAAGCTCTCCAGAAGGAAATGGGCTTAGAAATCAATAATGACATCCCTGTAATCGGTATGGTTACGAGGCTCACCACCCAAAAGGGAATAGACCTTATGTGCGAGGTAGCACACGAAATCGAAAAAATGGATGTGCAGTTAATCGCCTTGGGCACAGGAGATAAGCATTTTGAAAACTTCTTTTATGATTGGGAGCAACGCTCACATCATAACATCCGCGGTTACATTGGTTTTTCGGGTGCTATGGCACAGAAAATCTACGCAGGCGCTGACCTTTTCTTAATGCCCTCGAAATCCGAGCCCTGCGGTTTGTCGCAGTTAATAGCTATGCGATACGGAACTGTTCCTATAGTCCACTCGGTTGGCGGACTTCACGATACCGTGCCCGCCTACAATCCTCAGACAAAAGAGGGCAAGGGCATCACATTCCAAAGCTACAACGCTTACGATATGCTGGATGCAATACGCCGTGCTGTGGAGCTTTACAAAAACAAACCTGCGTGGCGTATAGTTCGCAAAAACGCTATGAATGACGACTACAGTTGGGGCGAGCCTGCACGCAAATATATAGAAATATACTCAGAAATTTTATCAAGGTAAGGAAAAAGAATGAACAAATTATCGGAAAATATCATTAACAATATCAATAAAATCATGGAGGTAAACTTCGGCAGCGATTTAGCCGCAGGTAACCCCCGTCAGGTGTATGAAGCACTAATTACCGCCACAAATATGGCGTTAAAGGAAAAACGCTCCGCCTTCACCAAAAAGGTAAAAGAGCAGGAAGCAAAACAGGTTTACTATATGTCAATGGAATTTTTGGTTGGCACATCATTAAAAAACAACCTGTGGAATTTAGGTGTTGAGGACGATGTGGCAGCGCATCTTAAGACAGCCGGCTACGACATCGAAGATTTTTACGAAATGGAACCTGACGCAGGTCTTGGCAACGGCGGTCTAGGCCGTCTTGCGTCCTGTTATATGGACTCACTTACAACCTTGGGTTATCCCGTAACAGGCTTTTCTATCCGTTACGAATTTGGTATTTTTAAGCAAGTCATCATCGACGGCTGGCAGAATGAATTCCCCGACAGCTGGATTGACAAGGCAGGCTATTGGTTAAACCCTCGTCTTGATGAGGAGGTTGAGGTTCGTTTCTTTGGCAATGTGAATGAAAACTGGACAGAAAACGGCCTTACAACCGAGCACACAGGCTATGTAAGCGTGCTTGCTACACCTTATGACTTGTTTATATCAGGCTACGATACTGAAGCTGTTAACTCTTTGCGTCTTTGGAGTGCTAAGGCAACAAGCGGCTTTAATATGGACCTCTTCTCTAAGGGCGAATATGTAAAATCAACAGAAAACGAAGCTATTGCTTCTTCAATTTCTAAGGTTTTATACCCTGCAGATAACACCTATGAAGGAAAGTCTTTGCGCTTAAAGCAGCAGTATTTCTTTGTAAGCGCATCACTCCAGCAGATTACCAAAAAGCATTTTAAGAGATACGGAACATTCGACAACTTTGCCGAAAAAAATGTTATTCACATAAACGACACCCATCCCTCTTTGTGCGTTCCTGAACTTATGAGAATTTTAATGGACGACTACAACTACAAGTGGGATAAAGCTTGGGAAATCACAGCAGAGTCTTTGGCTTACACAAACCACACCGTAATGAGCGAAGCTTTAGAAAAATGGCCTGTTGATTTGGTGAAATCACACCTTCCCAGAATTTACACAATTATCGAAGAAATCAACCGCAGATTTTGCTCATACATTTATGAGCATCACGCACACCTTGGTGGCGGCATCAACAATATGGCAATTATCGAGGGCGGCATGGTGAAAATGGCAAACCTGTGTATTGCAGGCAGCTACAGCGTAAACGGCGTTTCAAAACTCCACTCGGAGATTTTAAAGGCGGATACCTTCCGTGACTTTAACTGTGTGTATCCCGATAAATTCACCAATGTTACAAACGGTATTACCCACAGACGCTGGCTTTGTCAGGCAAATCCGTTGCTTTCTGAGTTGTTGACTGAGAAAATCGGCGACGGCTTTAAAAAGAGCCTGGAAAACATTGAAAAATTCAACGATTTCATTGATGATGAGGAAGTTTTGGCATCCTTGCGCGAAATCAAAAAAGCAAACAAAAAGCGCCTTGCTGAATATGTTGCAAAGAAAAACGGCATTGAATTAAACTGCGATTCGCTCTTTGATATTCAGGTAAAAAGACTCCACGAATACAAGCGTCAGCTCCTTAATGCTATGCATATTGTTGACCTTTATTTGCGCATTAAGTATGACGGTCATCGCCCCCTTCCTAAAACATTTATTTTTGCAGCAAAAGCATCAGCCGGCTACTTTATGGCAAAGGAAATTATCAGACTTATTTGCGCTTTATCTGAAATGATTGAGCGCGACCCCGATGTTCGTGATTATATGAAGGTAGTGTTCATTGCTGACTACAAAGTTTCTTTAGCTGAAATTATTATCCCTGCCGCTGACATCAGCGAACAGATTTCTCAAGCCGGCAAGGAAGCTTCAGGTACAGGTAATATGAAGCTTATGATAAACGGCGCAGTGACACTTGGCACAATGGACGGCGCAAATGTTGAAATTTATGAGTGCGTAGGCGAGGATAACATCTTTATCTTCGGTATGAGCACACCTGAGGTTTCGGAGTTGGCGCGTCACTACAATCCCAGAAGCTACTACGAGGGCAATGCACGAATTAAGCGAGTTGTTGACTTTATAAAAGACGGCATCCCCGGTAAGAATTTTGACTCAATTTACAACTATCTGATAAATTCTGACCCCTATATGAATTTAGCTGACTTTGAGTCATACTGTGCAGCTCACGAGCGTGTAAATGAAGCCTACGCAGATAGTGACAGATTTACAAAGATGTCACTTAAAAACATTGCAAATGCAGGAATGTTTGCTTCAGACAGAAGTGTAACTGACTATGCAGAGGGCATCTGGCACACAAAACCAATTAAGTAATTAAAAGGAACGCTTTGCGTTCCTTTTTTTGTTGACAGATTGCTGTTTGTTTAGTATAATTACTGTGGAGTGTGTCTGTGCCAAAAGACGCGCCCGATTAAGGTTTGAAAATTATGCATGCTTTTTTCGCCCACGAAAAGACAGTGCTTTAATAAATTGTGGGCAGAAAGGTAAAGATAAATATGAAAAAATTACTCGCATTACTTTTGGTATTGTCAATGGCAATAAGTGTTGTTGCCTGTGGCAAATCTAAGCCTGCCGATGACGAAAGTAACGAAACAGAACAGTCAGTAGAATCACAGGAACCCGCAGAAGAAATTGACCCCGAAATAACAGAAGAAAAAATCGAAGAACCTAAAGAAGAGGCAGAAGATAAAAAACCTGCCGAAAAACCCTCAAAAAATCCTACAAAAGACGAAAAACCTGCTGACAAACCCGCAGAAGAAGCTCCTGCTCAGCCCGCAGAACAGACAGTAGGCACTAAGCTATTAGCTGAATTCAAGTCAAAGGCAAGCTCTGGCTCGGCTCTTTCTATTGCCGAAGGCATTGCCAACGGCGGCAGCCTCCCCTTTATGGCAGGCGCTATGGAAGTTGAACCAGGATTACTTGCAGGCTTTGACAACGCAGAAATCACAGGCTTTAAATCAGGTGCTGTTTTCCAGCCTATGATTGGCTCTATTGCTTTTATCGGCTATGTGTTTGAATTAGAGAACGGTGTTTCCGCTTCTGATTTTATCAAAACACTTAAAAACAACGCTAAC
>JAGBXV010000085.1 GCA_017629115.1 Clostridia bacterium
AGCCAGATGGTAGGTTACATTTTATCGGGCGACCCCACATACATCACAGGCCACAAAAATGCGCGTTCTTTAATCATGAAGGTAGAGCGCGATGAAATTGTGGAATTTTTAGTTAAGTTCTATGTAAACAATCAGTAATTTGAATTATAAAAAGGCTATGCTTGGCATAGCCTTTTTGTGTTATGAGACGATGAAAGAAAAAATAAAAAACTATGCAAAAGAATTAAATATCGAGTTTACAGGAATAGCTCCTGTTGAGCGTTATATAGAGCTTGAAGCGAGAATAAACACACGAAAAGCAAAGTACGGACTTTCGGAGTTTGAAGAAAAAAACATCGAAAAGCGTGTTGACCCAACTGCTACTTTTCCATGGGCAAAAAGCATTATTGTATGCCTTTTTCCTTACTATACAGGCGAGGACAGTAATGCGAACATTTCCCGATATGCCCGCGTGCCGGACTATCACTCTGTGGCAAAAGCGAAGCTTGAAAAAATTTGCGAGTTTATAAAAGGGCACAAACAGGCAAAATGTGAATGCTTTTCAGATGTGGGAGTTTTACACGACAGATACCTTGCATACCTTGCAGGATTGGGCTTTTGGGGGATGAATACCTGTCTGATAAATGAAAAGTACGGCACTTACTTTTTTATTGGCTATATAGTGACAGATTTGGAGCTTTTAAGCGATAAACCAATGGATAATCACCAATGTATGAAATGCGGTAAATGTATAGACAACTGTCCCGGAAGGGCGATAGACGGCGATTTTGACATTGATGTTAACAAATGCGTGTCTTATATAACTCAGCTAAAGGAGCTTACAGAAGAACAAAAAGGAATCCTTAAAAAACAGGATATGGTCTATGGCTGTGACAGGTGCCAGGAGGTTTGCCCCTATAATGAGAATGTGCCTCAAACACCTATAGCGGAATTTCATGAAAAAAGACACACAAAACTTGAAAAAGAAGAGCTTTTGTCAATGTCAAATCGTGAATTTAAAAACAAATACGCTGATTTTCCTTTCTCGTGGCGTGGAAAAGGCACTATTTTAAAGAATTTTGACAATTAAATCTTGACAATATTGCCGGTAATAAGATAAAATATTAACATTATTGTATATACTGATACGGAGGTCGTATATTCTATGAAAAACACAGAAAAAACAATGGAGAAAATCGTAGCCCTTTGTAAAGGCAGAGGTTTTGTATATCCCGGCTCTGAAATTTACGGCGGCTTGGCCAACACTTGGGACTATGGTCCTTTAGGTGTTGAGCTTAAAAACAATGTAAAAAGAGCATGGTGGAAAAAGTTTATTCAGGAAAGTCCCTACAATGTAGGTTTGGACGCAGCAATCTTAATGAATCCCCAGACATGGGTAGCGTCAGGTCATGTTGGCGGTTTTTCTGACCCCTTAATGGACTGTAAAGAATGTAAATCAAGACATCGTGCAGATAAACTTATAGAGGATTATATGTTTGAAAAAGGCGAGCCCACAGTTGTTGATGGCTGGTCTGACGAAAAGATGCTTGAGTTTATCAAAGAAAACAACATTGCTTGTCCCAAGTGCGGCAAGACAAATTTCACAGACATCAGAAAGTTCAACCTCATGTTTAAAACATTCCAGGGCGTAACAGAGGATTCATCGGCTGAGCTTTTCCTTCGTCCTGAAACAGCACAGGGTATCTTTGTAAACTTTAAAAATGTTCAGAGAACAACAAGAAAGAAAGTTCCCTTCGGTATTGGCCAGATTGGTAAGTCTTTCAGAAACGAAATCACACCCGGTAACTTTACATTCAGAACAAGAGAATTCGAACAGATGGAGCTTGAATTCTTCTGTGCTCCCGGTACAGATTTAGAGTGGTTCAGCTACTGGAAAGAATTCTGCAAAAACTGGCTCTTGTCATTAGATATTGCTGAAGAAAACCTAAGACTTCGTGACCACAGTCCCGAAGAGCTTTCTCATTACAGCAATGCTACAACTGACTTTGAGTTTATGTTCCCCTTCGGTTGGGGTGAACTTTGGGGTATTGCTGACAGAACTGATTTTGATTTAAAACAGCATATGTCACACTCGGGCGAAAACTTTGAATATACCGACCCGATTACAAATGAAAAATACATACCCTACTGCATCGAACCCTCATTGGGTGCTGACCGTGTAACACTTGCGTTTTTGGTTGAAGCATACGATGAAGAAGAGGGTACAGACGGTAAGGAAGGCAGAACAGTAATGCGTTTCCATCCGGCACTTGCACCTATAAAGATTGCAGTGCTTCCCTTATCTAAAAAGCTTTCTGAAAAGGCACTTGAAGTACATGCAAAACTTTCTAAGAAATTCATGTGCGACTACGACGATGCAGGAAGCATCGGTAAGCGTTATAGAAGACAGGACGAAATTGGTACACCTTTCTGCGTAACATACGACTTTGATTCAGAGGAAAACGGCACAGTTACAATTCGTGAACGCGACACAATGGAACAGGTTACAGTAAAGATTGATGAATTAGACGCATATTTTGCGGACAAATTCGAATTCTAATGTAATTTTTTATAAAAAACCGGTATTTTTATCGCAAAAATATGCAAAATATTCACAAAAATGTATTTTGTTTATTGACAATAACCGGATTATTTAGTATTCTATAAAGTGATAATAGTTGTGTAAATTAGGTTTAAGGAGTTGTAATTATGTTATCAAAAACAATCGTTGTACAGAATCAGGTTGGTCTTCATGCAAGACCTGCAACATTTTTCATACAGAAGTCAAACGAATTTAAATCAAGCATTTGGATTGAGAAGGAAGACCGCAAAGTAAATGCTAAAAGCTTGCTGGGCGTATTGTCTTTAGGAATTACAAAGGGCACAGAGATTAAAATCGTGACCGACGGTGTTGACGAGGAAGAAGCGATTAACGCATTAGAAGCATTAATCGAGTCAAACTTTGCCAACTAATCAGCTTTTACCGGGATATGCAAACAAGCATATCCCTTTTTTTGTAAGGAGAAGTGTCTATGGTTGACGAAACTATGTTGAAAAACCTGCCTGCTGACCCCGGTGTTTACATTATGAAGGATAAAAACGGTAATGTAATCTATGTAGGTAAGGCAAAGATACTCAAAAACCGCGTGCGTCAATATTTTCAGAATACTGAAAAACACACCCCAAAAGTTGCGGCAATGGTATCAAAAGTGGACACATTTGAATATATATTAACGGACAGCGAGTTAGAGGCGCTTGTTTTGGAATGTAACCTCATCAAAAAGTATCGCCCTTACTACAATATACTTTTAAAGGACGATAAAAACTATCCCTATATAAAGGTTACACGGGAGGACTATCCTCGGTTAAAACTGGTTCGCAGAATGGAGAAGGATGGGGCAAAGTACTTTGGTCCTTATACAAGTGCGGCTACTGTCAGAGAGGCTATTGACTTTGTTTGCAAGATGCTCGGTATTCCGTCTTGTGACATTAAGCTCCCTAAAGATTTGGGTCGCCGCCGTGCGTGCATTAACGCTCAAATAGGAAAATGCTGCGCACCGTGCGAAAATATAATTCCAAAAGAGGAATATGCAAAAAGAATATCTGACGCCTGTGACTTTTTAGAGGGCAATACAGGGAAACTTGTATTGTCATTAGAAGAACAGATGCTTGCGGCGTCTGAAAAAATGGAGTTTGAACGAGCTGCCACAATAAGGGATAAAATCAACGCCATAAGACAAATGGAAAACAAACAGAAGATAGTTTCCGAAAAATATGCCGACGAAGATATAATCGGCTTTTTTGCGGCTGAAAACAAGACATTTGCTGAGGTGTTCTTTGTTCGCCGTGGAAGACTGTTAGGTCACCATGGAACTGTTATTTCCAACACGAAGGGAATGACGGAGGAGGAAGTAGCAGAAAACTTTATAAAACAGTTTTACGAAGATGCTGACTATATTCCCAAGAATATTTATACTCAATACAATTGTGATAACGAAGAACTTATATCGGCATTTTTGACCGAGATTTCCGGCAGAAGTACAAAGGTTATCACACCAAAACGTGGAGAGAAAAAAGCTATTGTTGAAATGGCGCATAAAAACGCCAAGCAATCTGCGTTGAATTATATGCTCAAAAACGGCAACGGGCAAAAAAGCATTAAGCGCCTTATACTTGACTTAAAAGAGCAGCTTGGTTTGGAAAATCCTCCCTACAGAATTGAAAGCTACGACATTTCCAATACTGCAGGTGAGGAAAATGTTGGCTCTATGGTTGTATTTGTAAACGGTGAGCCGGCTAAAAGTAAGTACAGACGCTTTAAGATTGAAACCGCACAGGGCGGTGACGATTACCACAGTATGTCTGAAATGATTTTGCGTAGGTTGAGCCACGCCCGAGACGAGGAAACATTGATAGAAAGAGGCGAACTCCTGCGTGAAAATGCCAAGTTTTTGCCTTTACCCGACTGTATATTTTTAGATGGTGGCAAAGGACATCTTACGGTTATTTCAGAGCTTTTAGAGCTGACCGACAGTGATATTCCTCTGTTTGCCATGGTAAAAGACGACCGTCACAGAACCAATGTTTTGTTAAAAAATGACGGTAGCCGTGTTGACCTTAAAAGAAATTCAGCAGAATTCAGACTGGTGGCAAGCATTCAGGAAGAAGTGCATCGCTTTGCTATAGAGTATCACCGAAAGCTAAGAAACAAAAAAGTCAAGCACTCCAGCTTGTGTGATATTAACGGAGTTGGGGAAAAGACTGCAAAAAAACTTCTGCGTGAATTTAAATCAATAGCCAATATCAAGCAGGCAACAGTGCAGGAATTAAAGAAAAGCGGAGTAAGCGAAACAGTAGCAAAAAACATCTACAATTATTTTCATTAAATTAGCGGAAAAAACTTGAATTTTTTGTAGAAAAATAGTATAATTAATG
Source organism: Clostridia bacterium (assembly GCA_017629115.1). GTDB lineage: Bacteria > Bacillota > Clostridia > UBA1381 > UBA9506 > Congzhengia. The sequence goes on from JAGBXV010000085.1 coordinate 4,915, forward strand.
GGTAAAATTGTAAGGAGTGAAATAAATGAGAATAGCTGTTGACGCATTTGGCGGCGACAATGCTCCCGATGAGGTAATAAAGGGCAGTATCGAAGCGGCGAAAAGCGGAAAATACGACATAATCCTTGTTGGAAACGAGGAAATAATAAGTCAAAAACTCAAAGAATTTGCTTACAGCGGAAGCAATATTTCCGTAAAAAATGCAACAGAGGTTATCGAAGTTTCGGAAGAACCTGTAAAAGCAGTAAGGGCAAAGAAGGATTCTTCAATGGTGGTAGCTTTAAACCTTTGCAAATCAGGTGAGGCGGATGCTGTTGTCAGTGCAGGCAGCACAGGTGCTTACCTTGCAGGTGCATTCAGAGTTTTGGGCAGAATTAAGGGAATAAAAAGACCTGCCTTAACTGCTTTTATGCCTAATGTTAATGGGGGCATAGGTGTAATTACTGATTGCGGTGCTACATCTGATGCAAAGCCCGAGTACCTTGCTCAGTACGGACAGATGGGTTCTTTGTACGCGGAGAAAGTTCTGGGTATAAATAATCCAAAGGTTTACCTTGCAAACATAGGCACGGAAGAAGGTAAAGGCAACGAGCTTTACAGAAATGCCTATAATCTTTTAAAAGAAAATAAAAACATCAATTTCTGCGGTAATCTGGAAACAAGAGAATTAACATCAGGTATAGCGGATGTTATAATTTGCGACGGTTTCTCGGGCAATATGGTTATAAAGACTATCGAGGGAACAGCCTCGGCGCTGTTTAAGCTTATTAAAAAAAGCTTTATGGAATCACTTCTTACAAAGCTTTCGGCTCTTGTTATGAAGCCCAAGCTTGGAAAAATTAAGGCGCTTTTAGATTCATCAGAATATGGCGGCGTGCCGCTTTTGGGCATCGACGGGGTAGTTATTAAAGCCCACGGAAACTCCGATGCAAAGGCGTTTTATCACGCAATCGAAAGTGCGGCTGTATTTGCAGAAACAGGCGTAAATGACGAGCTGAAAAAACTTTATTCTCAGGCAGAATCCGACGACGGGGAATAAACTGCAAAAACTCTACATAAAAATGTAAAAAATCTATAAATACTATTTACAATTATTAAGGTATGATATATAATAATTGTCATAGTAACACCCGCTTTGCGCGGCACTAATAATACATACGGAGGTAATGGCAAAATGGAATTTGAAAAAATCCGCGAAGTTTTAGTTGCACAGTTTGGTGTTGATGAATCAGCTATTAAGCCTGAAACATCATTTGTTGATGATTTAGGGGCAGACTCATTAGATGTAGTTGAACTTATAATGGCTATTGAAGAAGCGTTTGATATTGAAATTCCCGACGAAGAAGCAGAAGGAATTGTTACCGTACAGGACGCAGTTGAATATCTTAAAAATCACAATTAATCACATAAGAGGGTGTGGTAACACACCCTCTTATGTAGGTACTTCTGAACGCATAAACCTGTTTCCTGCAATGTGCCTTTTATTGTATGAAGCATATTTATGCGTTTGTTTTGTATCAGAGAGGATATACAAATGAACGCACTTAAAGAATTTCAGGAAATTATCGGCTACAAATTTACAAACGAAGAATACTTGCGCGTAGCTCTAACTCACAGCTCATACGCTCACGAAAATAAAAACAAAAATATTAAATTCAACGAGCGTCTGGAGTTTTTGGGTGATTCAGTTCTTGGGCTTATTGTAAGTAAATATATTTTTGAAAATTACCCCCAGCTTCCGGAGGGAAATCTTACAAAAATCCGTGCTGCGGTAGTGTGCGAAAAGTCGCTTTACGAGCGTGCTATGGACATTGATTTGGGCAAATATTTAATACTTGGAAAAGGTGAAATACAAACAGGTGGCAGAACACGCCCGTCAATTCTTTCTGACGCATATGAGGCAGTAATTGCTGCTGTTTTTATTGACAGCAATATGGATGTTGTAAGAGAGTGGGTATTGGGTCAGCTTTATGAAACCATAGAAGCTGCAGCAAAAGGAAAAATATCCAAAGATTTTAAAACAGAATTCCAGGAAGAAGCGCAAACAATGGGCGATGTTAATATCCGCTACAAGGTAGTCGGCTCGTCAGGTCCTGACCACAACAAAACCTTTGAGGTAAATGTTTACCTTAACGATGTGCTTATGGGCGAGGGCGAAGGCACCAGCAAGAAAAAGGCAGAGCAAAACGCCGCTCAGAATGCACTTGCTAAAATTCGCAAGGAAAAGTAATTATGAAACATAAAACAGTTCCGATTTTTGTACCCCACATGGGTTGCCCCAATGATTGTTCCTTTTGCAATCAGCGAAAAATAACTGGCAACGAAAACGCAATGACGCCTGAAATTGCAGACGAGCAGATACAAAAAGCTCTAAAAACTATGCCTGAGGACGCTGACTGTGTAGAGATTGGCTTTTTTGGCGGCAGTTTTACAGGCATTGACAAAGATTTGCAAAGAGAGTTTTTAACTGTTGCAAAAAAATATAAGGACGCAGGAAAGATAAGCGAAATCAGACTTTCCACCCGTCCTGATTATATCAATTCAGAAATTCTTGAATTAATAAAATCCTACGGTGTTACAACTGTGGAGCTTGGTGCTCAAAGTATGGACGACCGTGTTCTTAGGCTCAATCGCCGAGGTCACACGGAAACCGATACTAAAAGAGCAAGTGAAATGATTAAAGCAAGCGGTATAAAGTTAGGTCTTCAGATGATGACAGGGCTTTACGGTGACAGCGATGATACCTGCCGCAAAAGCTGTGAAAAAATTATTGCACTAAAGCCTGATTGCGTAAGGATTTACCCCACACTGGTTCTTGCCAATACATATTTAGACGAACTTTATAAAAGCGGCGAATACACTCCCCAGACTTTGGATGAGGCGGTGTCGCTTTGTGCTGATTTGAAAGAGCGCTTTGATGCTGAGGGTATTTCTGTTATCAGAATAGGTCTTATGGCATCCGATAATATAAATCCTGATGCTGATGTTACAGCAGGGCCGTACCATCCGTCAATCGGGGAACTTGTACAGAGCGAAATATACTACAGAAGACTCGTAAAAGAAATTGATGCAGATGCACAAATCTTTGTTAACAGCAAAGATATTTCAGCATTTACAGGCAATAAAAAAAACAATATAAAAAGACTAAAAAACGCAGGGTTTGATGTTCAGTTTTTGCAGGATGACAGCATCACTCAAGGCAGTTTTAAAATACAAAGGAAGGAGCAGCGATAATGCGTTTAAAGGGAATAAGAGTAAACGGTTTTAAATCATTTGCTGACAAAATAAATCTTAACTTTTCCGACGGTATAACCGCAATCGTTGGTCCTAACGGTAGCGGTAAGAGTAACATTTCTGATGCGGTGCGTTGGGTGTTGGGCGAGCAGAGTGCAAAAATGCTCCGTGGCTCAAAAATGGAGGATGTAATCTTCAGCGGAACTCAAAAGAGAAATCCTATGGGATTTGCCGAGGTTACACTTGTGCTTGACAACCGTGACCGCCAGCTTGATGTGGCATACGATGAGGTTGAAGTAACAAGAAAGGTTTTCGTATCGGGCGAAAGCCAGTATATGATAAATAAAACTCCCGTAAGACTCAAAGACATCCATGAGGCGTTTATGGATACAGGCTTAGGTCGTGACGGATATTCTATGGTTGGTCAGGGTAAAATCGATGAGATTTTATCTACCAAATCTGACGACAGACGAGAAATCTTTGAAGAAGCAGCAGGTATTTCAAAATATCGCTACAGAAAAGAAGATGCAGAAAGAAAATTAAACCGTACAAACGAAAATCTGGACAGAGTATTTGATATTATCACAGAGCTTGAAGGCCGTGTTGAGCCTCTTAAAAATCAGTCCGAAAAAGCCAAAAAATACCTCCAGTACAAGGAAGAATTAAAGACTTTTGAGGTAAATGATGCTATTCGTATTATCGAAGGTGCTAACGATGTTATTGGCGGACTCGATGCAAAGCTTTCTGTGGTAACGGGCCAGCTTAATGAAGCCAAGAATAGTGCGGAAAAGGCAGAACACGCGCAGCAGGAATATTACGAAACAGCCAAAGCCCGTGAAGAATCTCAAACAGAAACAAATAAACAGATAAGAGAATTAACCGAAAGCATATCAATCAAAAAAGGCGAAATAGACATCGCCAAAAATACTATTTCGGGTAATGATATGCTGACATCCAGAATCCGTGAAGAGATTAAAACTTTAATGGACCAGAAGGTTGATTTAGAAAACGAAAAGGCAAAAATCAACAAAGACATTGAAGGAAAAAAAGCAGAGCTTGAATTTATTGATTCTGAAATAAAAGTGTTGTCAGCTCAAGAGCAAAGCGCTTCCGGTGGAGTAAGTGATGCCGAAAAGGAAATCGACGGATTAAATGAACTTGTTGCGCAAAACATTGAAAAGCTCAGCGAATTAAAAATCAGCCTTTCAAATCAAAAGCTTACCGAGCAAAGTTACATTTCACGCCGTGAAACAATTCTGTCCGAAGCAACTGACAGAAGCGAAGAGCGTGAGGGCATTGTTGCAAAAATTGAAGAGATTGATGCAGAAATTTCCCGTAAAGCTGTATACCTTAACAAAATCAAATCAGAACGGGAAGACATAAACCAAAAGCGTGAAAAGATAAACTCAGAGCTTGCAGACAATGTAAAAACCATTAACGAAAACACAATAAGCTTAAATGAGAAAATTTCAAGAAAAAAGCTTTTGGAAAATATGGAGCAATCTTACGACGGATATTCCCGCTCGGTAAAGATAGTTCTAAAAGAACACGAAAGCGGTGAATTGCGCGGAACGAAAATCTACGGTCCAGTGTCAAAGCTTTTGAAAACACAGGATAAATACAGCATAGCTATTGATGTGGCTTTGGGCAATGCGGTGCAGAATATAGTTGTAAAGTCTGAGGACGATGCAAAAGCTGCAATCGAATGTTTAAAATCAAGAAACGCCGGCAGAGCTACATTCCTGCCCCTTACCTCTATTAAGTTAAAGGACTATCCCGAAAGCGGAATAGAAAAGGAAAAAGGCTATGTGGGTGTTGCATCACGACTTGTAAGCTGCGACAGTAAATTTTCCGATGTTGCAGAATTTTTGCTTGGCGGTACTGTTGTAATAGATAACATTGACAACGCTATATCAATATCAAGAAAGTATAAAAGCACCGTAAAGCTTGTAACCTTGACAGGAGAACTGTTTAATGTAGGCGGTGCTCTTTCGGGCGGTAGTTTCTACAAGCAGGCATCACTTTTTGGCAGAGAAAACGAAATTGTAGCCTTGTCCAAGGAAATTCCCGCGCTTGAAAAAGAAACAGAAAAGCTCACTAAGAAAAACGATTCGTTAAGTGTTGAACTTGAAAAGTATGACGAAGAGCTTAAAAAGTACGACGGTGAAATCGCAGAAAACGACAGCGAGCTTTTGATATTGGCGCGCGATAAGTCACATAACCAGTTAATGGTTAATCAGATTGATACAGCAAAGCGCCGTGTTGAAGAAGAGCTTGGCAGAGTAGAGGAAAAAATAGACGAAGCCGTTGCTTCACAAAAGAGAATTGAGCAGGAGATAATCGATACACAAGAGCTTATTTCATCAAAGCAGGAAGAAATTGAAGTAAAGGAAACTGCTATCTCTGCTATTATTGCAGAAAAACAGGAAATCTCCGGCAAAATCCTTACCAAGAATTTCGAACGCTCAAGCGTAGTCAAGGATATAGAAGTTTTAAATGAAAAACTTGAAAACACAAACCGTGACATCGCATCGAATGCATCGAATACAGCACTTCACGAAACAGAAATCAAAGACATAGAAAAGAAAAATGCAGACCTTGCGGAAGACATCGAACGCAAAATAAAAGAACCCGACCTAGGTATTGCAAAGATAGCAGAGCTTGATGAGGCGGCTGCACGACTTGCCGAGGAAAGAAAGCAGTTAGACGAGGCGGACAGAGCAGCTTTAGCTGAAATTAAAACTCTGCGGGAGGAAGTGTTTACACTTTCAAATGAGGAAGCAAGACTTGCCCAGAGAAAAATCAAGCACGAAACAGAGCTTGAAAACACCATAAACAACCTTTGGGAGGAATACGAACTTACATATTCCGATGCTGTTGCGTATAAAAAGGACCTTGGTACAGCCACAGAGGTAACAAAGGAAATTGCATCCTTAAAGCGCAAAATTTCAGCTTTGGGAAATGTAAATGTGGATGCTATTGAAGAATACAAAGCAGTATCCGAAAGATATGAATTCTTAACAGGTCAGCGTGACGATTTAGTTGCGGCGCAAAAGGACTTATTAGGAATCATTGCCGATATGACCAAGGTTATGAAAAACGAATTTACGGTTAAGTTTGCAGAAATTGCCAAATACTTTAAGCAGACCTTTGTTGAATTGTTTGGCGGCGGTACAGCGTCATTGTCTTTGGACGATCCGGATGACATTCTAAACTGTAACATAAATATTGATGTGCAGCCTCCGGGCAAAAAACTCCAGAGCTTGTTGCTTCTTTCCGGCGGCGAAAGAGCGTTGTCAGCAATTGCACTTTTGTTTGCAATATTAAAAACCCGTCCCACGCCTTTCTGTTTCCTTGATGAAATTGAGGCGGCTTTAGATGATGCGAATGTTTACAGATTTGCAGACTATATCAAAAATTACAGCGAAAACACCCAGTTTATCGTTGTTACACACCGTCGCGGCACGATGGAAGCGGCAGATGTTATTTACGGTGTAACAATGCAGGAAAAGGGCGTATCAAAGCTGTTGGAATTAAACATCAACGAATTAGCAGAATAATATAAAGGATTTATGTGATAGGAGGAAGTAAATTGATTAAAGCACCACGCGGTACACATGATATCCTGCCGTCTGAAAGCTACAGATGGCATGCAGTAGAAGAACAGATAAGAAAAATTTGCCAATGCTTTGGCTATAAAGAAATCAGGACGCCTATGTTTGAAAGCACCGAGCTTTTTGAAAGAGGTGTTGGTGATACCACCGATGTTGTACAAAAGGAAATGTACACATTTTTGGATAAGGGCGGCAGAAGTATAACTCTAAAGCCTGAAGGAACAGCCGGCATAGTCCGCAGTTTTATAGAAAACTCTATTTATGCCAATCCCCAGCCTACAAAGTTATATTACCTGTATCCCTGTTTCAGATACGAAAAACCCCAGGCAGGAAGACTCAGAGAATTCCACCAGTTTGGTGTTGAGGTATTTGGTTCTCATACAGCATCAATGGATGCAGAGGTTATAGGCCTGGCGATGTCGTTGCTATCACGCCTTGGCATTACAGGCATTGAGCTTAATATTAACAGTATTGGCTGTCCCAAATGCCGTAAGGAATATAACGAAAAACTCAAAGATTATTTTAGACCCCATTTAGGTGAGCTTTGCGAAACCTGCCAAGAGCGTTTCGAAAAGAACCCCTTAAGAATTTTAGATTGCAAAAGTGCAGAATGTAAGAAAATATATGAAAGTGCACCTGTGCTCTTAGACCATATCTGCGACGAGTGCAAAGACCACTTTGAAAGTCTTAAAAAATACCTTGAAATTATGGAAATTCCTTATAATATCGACGCTACAATCGTTCGCGGACTTGACTACTATACAAAGACTGTATTCGAAATTATTTCAAAGAACGAGGGCTCAGAGGGTACAATTTGCGGCGGTGGCAGATACGACGGACTTATTGAAGAAGTAGGCGGACCTAAGATGCCTGGTGTTGGCTTCGGTATGGGACTTGAAAGATTGCTTTTAGTTTTAGAAAGTATTGGAAAACTACCCGAAAATGAAGAATGCCCCGATATCTTCATAGCAAATATCGGTGATGCTGCCGATATGTTTGTACAAAAGCTTGTCCTTGATTTAAGAAAGTCAGGAATTGCAGCTGAGCGTGACTACCTTGAGCGTAGCGTAAAGGCTCAAATGAAATACGCAAATAAATTAAACGCCAAGTTCTCAGCAGTAATTGGCGATGACGATATAGCAGCAGGCAAGGCGAGTGTGAAAAATATGACCACAGGCGAGGCGACTGAGGTTTTGTTTGCTGATATGGCTGAATACTTGAATAATTTACTGAAGTAAAATATACACAGGAGGATGTCAGATGATAGAGGTAAAAAATCTGGTAAAGAAATACGGCCCCAAATGTGCTGTTGACGATATTTCGTTTACTGTTCGTGACGGCGAAATTTTAGGCCTTTTAGGACCTAACGGTGCCGGTAAGTCCACAACCATGAACATAATGACAGGGTACCTTTCTGCTACAAACGGAACGGTTACCATTGCAGGTCATGACATACTGGATGAGCCTATGGAGGCAAAAAAACAAATAGGCTACCTTCCGGAAATTCCGCCCCTTTATAATGACATGACAGTATTGGAATACTTAAGATTCGTTTACGATTTAAAGGGCGTAAATGAGAAAAAGAGAGACAAACACCTGAACGAAATAATGGACACGGTAAAGGTGACAGATGTTAAAAACCGTATAATTGCCAACTTGTCAAAGGGTTATAAGCAAAGAGTGGGTCTTGCACAGGCAATGGTAGGCAACCCTGAAGTTCTGATACTTGACGAACCTACAGTAGGCCTTGACCCTATGCAGATAATCGAAATCAGAAGCGTTATAAAGAAGCTTGGTAAAAATCATACAGTAATTCTGTCGTCTCACATTTTGCAGGAGGTTCAGGCTATCTGCGACCGTGTTGTTATCATAAACAACGGTAAAGTAGCGGCTATTGACACACCCTCTAACCTTGCAAGAACGATTTCAAATGAAAATAAATTTATGCTGCGTATAGCAGGCGATGAAAGAGAAGCTTTAGATGCGTTGGAATCTGTAAACGGTATAAGACAGATTAAGTCCCTCGGCAGAAAAGAGAAAAACACAATTGACTTTATTGTTGAAACTCTTCCCAATGTGGATGTAAGAGCCCAAGTTTTCAAAGTTATGGCTGATAACAACCTTCCCATTCTTTCTATGCAGACGGTTGATTTGAGCCTGGAGGATATCTTCATCGAAGTTACAGAAAACGATAAACAAATAGCATCCGATGTTGATGAAAGAGATATTGAATTTGTTCAGATAAAGGAGGAAAAGAAAGATGAAGGCAATATTTAAAAGAGAATTCAATGCCTACTTTAAAACTCCTTTAGGGTACATCTTTATAGGCTTGTTTATATGCTTTTCTTCGTTGATGTTTTTCACATACAATTTATCAGCAAAAACATCGATTATGACAGATTACTTTACACATATCAGTTACATTTTTATTGTGGCTGTTCCACTACTCACTATGAAAATGTTTTCAGAAGAACGCCGTCTAAAAACCGACCAGTTGCTCTTGACATCACCTGTTAAGGTTACAGACATAGTTCTGGGTAAGTTCCTGTCAGGTATGTCAGTGCTTGCTGTTTCAATAGTTTTTTCATTGGTATATCTTATTGTACTGAGCATATACGGAAATCCTCCGGTGATTCAATCACTTGCGGGTTACCTTGGAATTTTACTTTACGGCGCAATGCTTATTGCAATCGGTATGTTTGTTTCAACTCTTACTCAGCACCAGGTTATTGCGGCGGTATCCACAATGGCTATAGTTGCAGTACTTTCTTTGGTTGGCAGTGCAAACTTTGATTTTACAGGTGCTTTTAACGGTAATTTGCTGTTTTTAGGAAAATTCTTAAACGGCGCTGTTGATTTTCTGGATACAAATGCAAGATTTTACGATTTTGCAAAGGGCACATTAAATCTCGTTCCGATTGTATACTTTATCAGTTTGACCGTATTGTTTGTAGTGCTTACTGTTAGAGTAATCGAGAGAAGACGCTGGAGGTAACGGAAGATGAAAAATACAAAGAAATTAAAATACAGCATAAACTCTTCCGTAATCATCATAGCGGCTGTTGTTGTAACTGTGTTGTTAAACAGTATTCTTATTGCATTTGATGAAAAGATTTCTTTAGAGGTTGACCTTACACAGGAAGAGTTCTATAAGCTCTCAAAAGAAACAAAAGAAGTGGTAAAAAATATTGACAAAGAAACAAAAATCGTGCTTTTGATAGACGGCTCACAGTATAAGGAAACAGCAGGTCAATCTGCAACAGGACTTACAACTGCAACAGCAGCCACAATGGAAACAAAAGAGGACGACCCTTACCTTATGTCTATTGTTTCTTTGATTGAAAAGTATACCGAGGAAAATTCAAAAATTTCATTTGAAATGGTAGACTATTACACGGACCCTGCGCCGTTGTGGAATGAGTACTATGCACCGTTTATGCAAATTCAGCAAAACGAAATGGTTCCTTATTATGCAATGATGATTATTCAGGGCGACAAATATGAGGTAATAGATTATAGCTCTTACCATGTGCAAACTTACAATAAGGAAAAAGGCGTAATCGAAAATAAGAGTAATATAGAAAATGCCGTTACTAATAAGTTAGCAGCACTTAGTATGGATTCTGAAAAGTTTTCTGCAATACTGTTTATACAGGGTCATGGTGAAAAAATCAATGTAGAAATTGATAGTATTCTTGGCAAATATTCATACACAGCAGGTCTTATTAATTTAGCAAATGTTGATATACCTGCTGAAGAAAAGCCGCTTATTATAATCGACAGTCCCTTAACAGACTTTACCGCAGATGAAATCCAAAAAATAGATGATTTTCTGAAAAAGGGCGGTAATCTCCATGTTTACTTTAACCCTCTTCTTTCTAATGAGGAACTTCCGAGATTGGAAAGCTATCTGGCAGACGAATGGGGTATCGTAAGAAATCACGGAGTAATTAACGACAGTAAAAACGCAGTTAATTTAAGCGAAGATTCTGCTTCTGTTTACGGCGTTCTTGCTGTTGGTGTGAATGCTTCCCACGAGATAGTAGAACCTATTTCAGATTCGGATTTGAGAATTATGTATTCATCAGCAAATCCCCTTGAAATTAAAGCAGATAAAGCGGGCTCTATAAATGTTGAACCTGTTATAAAAACATCGTCTGATGCAGCGTTAAAAACAGCGGAAACAGCAACCGAGCCTGTCGACGCCGGCGACGAGCGTGGAACATATAATGTTTTGCTCACCTCTACAAGGGAAATATATGACCTTGATAATAAAAAGTCCACAGGTAAAGTTTTGGTTTGTGGCTCAAGCTATGCTATGGATACACTCCCGTTGGAATCGGCAAGTGCTAATGAAAATTTGCTCATAAATTCATTTAACTGGATGAATGGCGGAGTATCAGCCATCAACATTGACGCAAAAGCGTTCCCTGAGGGTAGCCTTGTAATCCAGAATTCTAATAAGTGGATGTGGTTTGCAGGTCTTGTAGTAATTGTTCCCTTGGTTATATGTGCAGTGGGTGTAATTGTTTTTGTAAGAAGAAGATACAAATAATTAAAAAGAAATCCGTAGCCTACGGATTTCTTTTTTTTTTAATATGTCAAAAACAAGCAAAGTTTGACATATTTTATTTTTTGTGTTATAATAAATTGAGTTATATTGTAAATTCTTTTTTATTATAGAAAGGAAAATAATTATGAAAGTTAAGAATATGGTAAGAAACAGACAAAGCACATATTTCAAACTTATGCAAATGAATACCAAAAACTTAAAAAAAGGCTTGTTACTGGGAGTTCTTGCGCTGGCGGTAGTTTTTATGGCGTCAAAGCTTGATGATGGATTTTTCAGATGGTTTTTAGCAATACTTTCGTTCGTGGTTGCCGGTGCAGAATCAGTTTTTAAACTCATAAAAGGCGGCAAAGACGCAAAGCTTGATATGGGTTTGGTAGTGGTTGCTATTTTTATTCCCTTCTTTATGGGTAAGTTCGTGCTGGCAGCTACAACAATGGCAATTTATAAAATAGCTACAACTCTTATTTCATATATGATGGCAAATATCGGCAAAGAGTTCCGTGCTATATACGATGTTTGTCCCAAATATGCCAATATTATTGATGATAATGCAAACATAAGACAGATTCCTTCAGAAAATATCGTAAAAGGCATGAAGCTTATGGTAAAAGCAGACGAAGTAGTTCCTGTTGACTGTATGGTTACCGAAGGATTTTCAGAATTTGACACATCAAAAGTATATGCTCACGGCAAAAACGAAAGCTTGTCATCAGGCGATAAGGCTTTGGCAGGGTATGTAAATATCAATTCTTCTGTTACTTGTGTTGCTGCGTGCGACTATGATGAGTCTTTGGTTAAAGACTTGAACAGAATGGCTGATATGGCAGAAACCACAGCCACAACAGGCGAAAAAAGATTTATAAAAATTGCAAAGTGGTATCCCATAGCGGTACTGGTGCTTGCAATATTAGTTCTTTTGGTAAGCGGATTTATGTCATCTGATTGGGGCAGCGGTATGTCTGTTGTCAGCGTATTGCTTATTGCAGCTACAACCGGCTCTTTTATGGTTGCTGTTCCCCTATTTTCTACTTGTGCTGTATGGAAGCTTAAGAAAAAAGGTCTTGCAATATCAAGTTCAGAAATTTTGGATGAAATTGCGGATATAAACTGTATTGCATTCGAAAAGAACGGTATTATGACAGACGGCGTGTTTAAAATAAGTGATACATATACAGCCGAAGGTATCAGCGAAGAAGATTTGCTGATGATTGCAGGTATTTGTGTAGGCGGAAGAACACATCCTATTTCACGAATTTTTACTCCTTATATGAACGAACACCTGACTGCTGAGAATGTTATGGAATTCCCTGGCAAGGGCGTAGAATGTACAATTATGGGCAAAACATTCATTTGCGGTACAGAAGAATTTATCAAAGAGTGCGGCGTAGATGTTGAAGAAATCCCCGGATACAGACTCTATATTACAATAGATAATGTGGTTATGGGCGCAGTTTCCTATGAAGATAAGCTTTCAGAAAGTTCAGCAAATGATATTGAAGAATTAAGAAAATTAGGCGTCGAAAAGGTTGTAATGTTTACAACTGATAAAGAAGATGCGGCAAAAATCGCCTTTGGTGCTTCGGGCGCTGATGAGTATGTTGCAGAGGTTACACCCTTTGGCAGAGCAGAAGCCGTAAGCAAAATCAAACAGGAAGAAGGAGTAACCTGCGCGTATGTAGGTGAAGCTTTAGGCGGCGAGCAGGCAATAAACGAAGCTGATGTTGGTATATCCCTTATCAGTAAGGAAAATAACGGTCTTGAATTTTCCAAGGTTACACTTTTGGGTAAGCTCAGAACAATTGCTGACGCTGTTGATATTGCGCGCGTAGCAAACAGCAAGGTAGAAATTCACTTCTACTGTGCTTCTGCGGCAAAAATTATCATAACACTTTTGGGTCTCTTTGGTGCGTTAAATATTGCATCAGCCCTTGTTATAGATGTTATTTTAACAATGGCGGCATTCGTTTCATGCAAAGAAATGTTGAAGAAATAAGTAAAATAAAAGACGGGATTCCCCGTCTTTTATTTTTTCAACTCCATCATAGTGTCTAATACAGACCCCATTGTTCTGAACATGTTGCTTTTGCAACGGAGAAGCTTTCTTCTGTGCTTAGCGCCGTAGTCTGCCGACACAACAGCAACTGTTCCCAAAACTGCTCCGCAGGCAATCATACCTAATAAGTATTTTTTCATAATCATTCTCCTTTGTTTTGATGTAGTATTATTATGTGAAAATATCTTGAAATTAAACACAATTTTTAAGTTGAAAATTGGAGAGAAAAAATGGATATAACGAAGGAGTATCTAAATACATTAAAGGTCAAAGTATAACGCTTTGACCTTTTGTGCTAAAATGAAACTCTTTTCGAAAGGATTTTACGCCTGAACGATTGAAAAGTATAAGGAAATGTGTTATAATTGCTACATACAGAATTTTATTTCATAAAATTTTTAAGAGCTGGCGCTCTTTTGTGCTCTAATTTTATAGAGGTGATTGTATGTATAATATCATTAATACAATAGAGGTGCTTTGGTTGGACTATATAATTACATTTTTTCAGGGGGTTAATATCTTTTGTATCCCCCTGTATGATACCTATGCTTCCCATATACATTTCGTATTTTGCAGGGAACAGAAATAAAAAGAGCAGTACACTTATGCGTGCGTTGTTCTTTGTAC
>JAGBXV010000086.1 GCA_017629115.1 Clostridia bacterium
GAGTACACCACCAAAAAAACCGATGAGCAAACATCTGTAAACTTTACCTTTTTGTTGTTTAAAACAGAAAGAATTGTTAAAGTCATTATGTAAAGAATCCCCAAAGGGAAAATAAGCTTGCCTATAAGCTCGTTGTTTAAAAAACCAAGAGCCATAAAACCTGCCGCAAACAAAAAGTTTGCAACGCAAATTGTGGGCTTTGCGCTCAAGCCGAACACCTTTGTGAGCTCATACATTACCATAAATGTAAGAGCGCACACCAAAAGCGAAAACGCCCACACAGGGGTAAAGAACAATATAGCCAATAAAAGCGCTATTAATACAACTGCGCTTACTAATCTTGTTTTAACCTTGGACCACATAACTGCCTCCATTTATACTCCGCCAAAACGACGGTTTCTTGCCTGATAGTCTGAAATAGCACGAGTAAAGTCCTCTTTTGTAAAATCGGGCCAGTTAATATCAGAAAACCAGAATTCACTGTATGCCGACTGCCACAGCAAAAAGTTACTGAGACGCAACTCACCGCTGGGACGGATAATAAGATCCACATCGGGAATATCGGTATAGAGATTTTCGCCAATCAAATCTTCTGTTATTTCATCAGGCGAAATTTCTCCTGATTTAACCTTGTTTGCAATATTTTTTACCGCATTGGTCACTTCCTGCTGACCGCCGTAATTTATAGCCAAAAACAAGGTTGTTCGGGTGCGGTCGGCAGATTCAGCCTCAGCGTTTGCCATTTCCGCTCTTATTTCATCTGTCAGTACACTTCTGTCGCCGATGAATTTAACACGCACCTGATTGCCCTCTAAGAGTTTTTTATCTTTCAGATACTCCAAAAGCAACTGCATCAGAGCATCAACTTCCTCTTTCGGGCGCTTCCAGTTTTCCGTAGAAAAGGCATACGCCGTAATATAGCGAATGCCCATATCAGAAGCAAACTCCGTAATGGTCTTTAAATTAGCCGCGCCAACTCTGTGACCTGCACTTCGGGGCAAGCCACGGCGACGCGCCCAACGACCGTTGCCGTCCATAATTATGCCCACATGGTTCGGAAGATTGCTTTTATCTATTTCGGATATTAACTTTTCATTCTTTCTTTTTTTAACCAATGAAAAATGACAGTTCACTCCCAAATCAGATTTCCATTACTTCTTTTGTTTTCTTGTCTGCACGAGCGTCGATATCCTTGATGTACTGGTCTGTAATCTTCTGGATTTCGTTTTCTGCACTCTTTACATCGTCTTCTGTAATTTCGCCGTTTTTCTTCTGAGCTTTTACAGCATCAATCGCATCACGACGAGCGTTACGGATTACAACCTTAGCATCTTCTGCTCTTTTGGAAACTGATTTTACAAGTTCCTTTCTTCTTTCCTCTGTGGGAGCAGGGAAATTAAGTCTGATGCCTTTACCGTCGTTGTTGGGTGTAAGACCGATGTCAGACGCTAAAATTGCTTTTTCTATATCCTTTAAGATGCTTGCATCCCAAGGCTGGATTAAAAGCTGTCTGGGGTCGGGCACTGAAATTGTACCAACCTGTGCTAAGGGGGTAGCTGTGCCGTAATAATCTACTGTTACTTTGTCTAAAATTGCAGGGTTAGCTCTACCTGCACGAATACCTGCAAAGTCACTTTCCATTGCAGCTATAGCTTTGTCCATTTTTGCTTTTACATCTTCGTACATATCGAAAATCTCCTTTTAAATGAAATTTGTTTACTTAAATCAGTTTGTTACTACTGTGCCGATTTTTTCACCGCACAGAACTCTTACGATGTTCTCAGGGTCAGCAATACCGAACACAAGTATCGGAATATCGTTGTCCATACAAAGAGATGTTGCTGTTGAGTCCATAACCTTAAGACCTAAGTTAAGCACCTCTTTGAATGTAAGCTCTGAAAATTTCTTGGCATTGGGATTTATGGCAGGGTCACTGTCATAAACTGCATCAACATTCTTAGCCAAAAGTATTGCATCAGCTTCAATTTCAGCAGCGCGAAGAGCCGCTGTGGTATCTGTTGAGAAGAAGGGATTACCTGTTCCGCAACCAAAGATTACAACTCTGCCCTTTTCTAAGTGGCGCATTGCCTTGTTTCTTATGTAAGGCTCTGCAATCTGGCGCATCTCAATAGATGTCTGAACTCTTGTGGGGATACCCTCTGCCTCAAATGCACTCTGGAGTGCTAACGAGTTCATAACAGTTGCAAGCATACCCATATGGTCTGCTCTTGTTCTGTTCATATTGTGTCCCTGTCTGCCGCGCCAGAAGTTACCGCCGCCTACAACAACTGCTATTTCAACGCCTGATTCGTGGCATCTTTTAACTACCTTTGACACGCTGCTTAACACCTCAGGGTCAAAGCCTGTGCCCTTGGCACCTGCCAACGCCTCACCACTCACTTTAAGTAAAATTCTCTTGTATTTTGTATCCATGTCTGCCTCCGTATATATACTTTTCCAATACTCTATATTATATAATGTTTATGCCTGATATTCAAGAATATTTTGCCATATATAGGCGTAGTTTACATAATATTATTGATTTTTGCCCAGTTATCAACATTATCAACAGGGTTTTTAACAGTTTTTTAATACTTTTTTAATTATTTTGCTGTTCTTCATAATCTTTAAACACCCAGAATTTGTTACCTACAAAATTAATTATAAATGACAAGCACGATGCAATAACTTTACAGAACATTACGCCAACATCGTAATTCATTCTGAAGGTGCAACCCATATCTGCAAATACGCCGTTTGCCCACTGATGAATGCAGAACACATCGTGGAACAAGGACATAAGAATAATGGTACAGCACATAGAAACCATATTTGTAGCTACGAACTTAGCTATCTGGCGTTTTTTCTGCTTGCCGCGGATACCAAATGTCCAGTGTTTGTTCATAAAGTAACTTCCGCACATTGCGCCTGCGGTTGCAAGAATCTGAGCTACGCTCTTATCCGTATTTACTGCTGCAACCATGACGAAAAATATCACATAGTCTACGCATGTATTTATAAGACCCACGGTACAAAATTTTACCGTCTGGAGCACATTTTCTCTATTCATTACATTTCTCCTCTATTTTAGGATAAATTCTCTATTATGCATCTGATAAATTACACAAAAACTCTGTTTATATAATTGTACCACAAACTATTTCATTTTTCAACAATATTTTAACAAAGCAAAAGACCTGCTTATAATCTAAGCAGGTCTTTTGCTTTTCCTTTTTTTCAAAAGGAGGGAAAATGAAAAAGTTTGTGTTGTGTTAGTTGTGGTATGCTTATATAATACTACTTTTTTCGACCTTTTTCAATTCGCCAACTATACAAAAATAATAAAAATACCAGTTGTTTTTTGTGCAATTTGACAATTAATTCGCTAAGGATACTTTTTTGAGCTTGAGGGTTACCTTTTCACCATCTAAGGATTTGATGCCTTCGGGCAGTTCAAGCCCCACTTCAACCTCGCCACTCTTTTTAATCATATCAACGGTTATCCTCTTGGTGTAAATCTTATCCAAATCCTTTATGGCTGCGGCTGTGCCGGCAATCTCAATACTTTTAAGTGAGTTTTCGTCCAGCTCATAGCGTTCTAATGTATTGTTCACTCCATCTGCAAATCTTACATCTATTTCAACAGTCTTTTTCTTGAGTATGGGACAGTGAATATCAGCAGTTTTTGGGTCAAATGACACATAGGGACTATTTAGCGCCGTGCCGGATTCACCTACCAGATAGAGGTCTTCAATTGTGGAAACATCTTCGTCCCTGTCCTCAACATCAACATCTGCCGCCAGATAAGAAATGCTGTTTACTATAGACTTTGGTCCTTTTACTTTAATTTTTTCAGGCGTGGTTTTAATATCGCCAACGCAATATCCGTCCTTTGGCTCGCCTAGAGTGTTTATTCTTACATCTTTTTCTACCTCTACCATTTCCTCAACGGTAACTGTAATCTGCGACGGTCTTTGTTCAAGAACCTCAACATTACCGTAAGGGAGGTAAACAGTTGTATAAATTTTATGTTCACCAATAGAATCAATGTTGCTCACATCAGCTATAATGGTGATGTCTGCCTTTTTTATATTGGTCAGGTATTTTCTCTGACCTCTGATTTTTACATCTATTTCAACTTCTTTATCGTTTATAAGAGCCAGTCCGCGATTTTCCAATTCGCTCTTTGTAAACTGAACAGGTACATTTTTTATGGTTTTTTCAATTTCGGGACTTTGCACCTGAATAATGTAAAACCACAGAAAAATAGCAAACAGGAGCGATATGATTTTGGTTGAAAGATCTTTTTTCATATTTTTTCTCCAATCTACGGTAGTGTGTTTACTGATCTTTTTCCTTGTTGCTCTTCTTCTCTACCATTTTTTTGATTTTATCTTTTTGAGTTTTTATAAAGTCAATGTTTTTCTTCACATTTTCAGAAACTTCTTCATTAGGTTCTAACGCCTTCATCAAAAGGTCATTAAGATTTGCCACTGACAGATTTCTAAGCATATCACCCTTGTGCATAACGGAGATTTTTCCTGTTTCTTCTGAAACTACAAGGCTTACGCAGTCGGACTGCTCGGAAATTCCAAGTCCTGCTCTGTGGCGCGTACCGCATTCTTTGCTTAAATCCCTGTTGGAGGATAGGGGCAAAACGCAAGCTGCTTTGTAAATTTTTCCACCACGGATTACCACAGCACCGTCGTGCAAGGGAGTGTTATGAACAAATATATTTTCCACAAGCTCGCTGGAAACATCTGCATTGATAAGGGTGCCGCCTGTTAGCAGGTCGTCCAGTGTTGCGTCTTTTTCAAATACAATAAGAGCACCGGTTTTTGTTTTTGACATATTCTCAGAAGCTCTGCAAATTTCCGTTACAAGGTCTGAATTGTCTGACTTTTCATCAGAAAACCAATGGCTGAACTTACTTCTTCCCACATGCTCAAGCGCTCGCCTGAGTTCAGGCTGGAAAATAATAACCAGAGCAATAAGACCTATCTGCAGCACATTACCCAGCACAAAGCTTATCATATTAAGCTGTAACCAATCAGCCAGATATGTAACTACAAGAAAGATTCCTATACCCTTTATGAGCTGTGCCGCACGGGTTTTTCTGAAGCCTTTGATAATGGCATATATAGCAACGGCGACAATAAGGATGTCAACAATATCTGAAATTCTTATAGTCGCCAAAAAGGGCATTACCTGTTCATTCCAAAATTTCAAGTCAGACACCTCCACATTTATATTTATTTTATTCTATCATACTTTCGGTACGATTTCAATTTCTTTTGTGTTACATTTTTCAAAATTAACACTCTCGCAACAAAATGAAACATTGTCACATTTTAAAAACTATATTGATTTTTGTCGAAAATTGTGATATATTAATTTTGCTAACAACAACGGAATACTTTTATGCTCAAAATGGGCACGCTATGTAAAAAAGCGTGGCTCTGATTAAATGTCCCGTTTTGAGCAGGATGTTGTTGTTAGCGCAGATTAGAGTTCACGCTTTTATGGTGCGTGGCTCTGGCTACGCACCTTTTTTAATTTCCGGAAACTATTAAAAGTGCAAATCTTAAAATTAAAGAAAGGAAGATTTGCAATGAATTGCTGTTTTTTTAATTTACACGAGCAAGAAAACGCAAAGGATTTGGTAAAGCATTTTGACAAAGAGATTGAACACGCTATAGACTGGGGTTGCAGTACCTTTATAGCAGGCACAAAGCACCCCGAAGACCACATTTTTGCGCAAAGAGTTATGGAGACCGCAAAATATTATACTAAAGGAGAGATCTCGCTACTTCGACTGGAAGAGGAAAATGACGAAAAACTAAAGCAACGATTTATAGA
>JAGBXV010000087.1 GCA_017629115.1 Clostridia bacterium
CTTGCGAAAGCGTCTGCTGCATCGTAAAATTTGCGGATTTGCTTGTGAGGCACACCCTTGTATACAACAAGGCGACCACCGAACTCAGGCTCTTTAGCCCTTTTGAGCAAGGTGTCTCTGTAGGGGCCGTCGCCCACGGTAACGAGATATACATTGTCTCGCACTTTGCAGTATTCCTTGAAATTATCCACCAACTCGCCAAGGTTTTTCTCGGAAGAAATACGACCGAGGAAAAGAACAATTTTTCCGTCCTCGGGAATTCCCAGCTCATGCTTGGTTTTAGCTACGCTGTCGTCGGGGCTTTGCACAAGCTCAGAAAAATCAATGCCTGTAGGAATAATCTTTACATTAAGCTTGTCCGAAAAATACTGTGTATGTACATATTCGTTGATTTTTTCTGTGGGAACGATTAACGCATCGGTGCGCTTGAAGCAAGCGTTTAAAAACTTCGGAACCATTTTGTCACGCACGGTGCGAATTTTTTGGAACACGCCTATGTAATACTGATAATCCGTGTGGAATGTGTGAACCCACACGGGAGTTTTTCTGCATTTGTTCTTGATTTTTTTTGCAACTAAGAATGTGGAAAACTCACAGTTGGTATGTATAACATCAGGATTCCATTCTATAAGCTCCTTGATGTATTTGCTCTTGGGAATAGGTCTCATGCGTATCCCTGGGTATACAAGGGCAGGAACGCTGGACATACAGTAGGAATCGCCGTCCTTGTGGGACTTTGTGCTGTCCGAAAGAGTTAAAATTTTAATATCGTAACCAAGTTTTTTCAATTCTCTGTATAGAATACCCATAGAAACGGAAACGCCGTTTTGCTTATCCGCCTGAATATCGTGCAGCAGAAGTATTTTCATAGTATGGTTTTCTCCTATTCTTGGCAATGGAGCCATTAATTCAATAATATTATATAATATTACGGTAAAATAATCAACAATTTTCGACAGGAATGTTAAAAACAAAGTCCGGACAAGCCGGACTTTTGATTTTATTAATTATAACATTTCTTTACGCAAATCTTCGTTTGATTTTATTGAAAGGTAGGCGGGAGCAATGTCGAATACTGTTTTTGCACCAGTCATGCCGTCGGCATTCATTCTTACCGCTGCTCTTGCGCAGGCAACGAGTACTGATGCGGTAAACTCGGGGTTTGAATCAAGCTTTAAACTATATTCAATAATGTGGGTATTGCCCGAGCCTGTCACACCGCTTCTTATTACAAATCCGCCGTGGGGGATACCTGAGTGGTCGCGTGCGAGTTCTTCTTTAGATATAAAGTGAACTGTGGTATCGTAATCGGCAAAATAGTTGGGCATTGTTTTTATTTCTTCTTCTATGCAAGCTTTGTCAGCGCCTTCTTCTGCCACAACAAAGCATTCTCTTGTGTGCTTTTCGCGTGTTGACAGGTCGGGGTTTTTGCCTGAACGAACAGCGTCTAACGCAGCCTCTACGGGAATAGTGTACTGCTTGGCATCAGCCACGCCCTCAATTCTTCTGATAGCATCAGAGTGCCCCTGGCTTACGCCTTTGCCCCAGAATGTGTAATCCTTACCCTCAGGAAGTATGCAGGAAGCATAAAGGCGGTTTAATGAAAACATACCGGGGTCCCAACCTGCAGAAATAACTGCGACTTTGCCGGATTTTTTTGCTGCGGTGTCAACTGCGGCAAAGTGTTCGGGAATTTTTGCGTGAGTATCAAAGCTGTCAACTACGCAAAAATGCTCAGCAAGCTCCGGTGTCTGACGGGGTAAGTCTGTTGCCGAGCCGCCGCAAATAACAACCACATCAATTTCGTCTTTATAATCTAAAATATTGTCAATATGAAAAACCTTGGCACCTGTTACGGTTTTAACTGTTTCGGGTGCACGGCGGGTAAACACGCCAAAAAGCTCAAAGTCGGGGTTTTGCCCGATTGACAGCTCGACACCTCGGCCCAGATTTCCGTATCCTGCAATAGCAATTTTCATAATATCAGCTCCTAAAAAATTTTACATTAAAAGAATACCACTTTTTCGTTAACAGTGCAATGTTTTTTTTGACATTTTAAAAAATTTTTATACAGCCGGGTCACCTTGACAAGTTGAGGAAAATATGTTTTAATGGTAATACACTAAAAAGAAATGAGGCCCTAAAATGCAAAAAGGTATTACCTTCGCAGGAAACTTAATAGTAGATTATATTAAAAATATAGATACATATCCCAAGTGTGGTATGCTTGCGAACATAACAGGTGTAAGCCGTGCAGTAGGCGGTAGCTTGCCTAACACGGCAATTAACTTGGCAAAAATTGATTCATCAGTTCCTCTTTCTGCAATCGGCAGAGTAGGCGCAGATGAAAACGGCGAATATGTTGTGAATGTGCTGAATAGACATGGCATAGATACTAAAAAAGTTATTGTATCAGAAACAGCACCCACATCTTTTACTGATGTTATGAACGCTCCTGCCGAGAGAACTTTCTTCCAGGCAAGAGGAGCTAATGCTGAGTTTTGCCCC